>DAOOQY010000621.1:0-3561 GCA_035389025.1 Verrucomicrobiota bacterium | reverse complement strand
ACTCCAGGCGCGCGTCGATGCCGTTGGCCGGGCGAATCTGTTCGTGGCCGGATCCCTCGACGCCTCGACGCAGCCGCTGCCGATGCCGCCGGGCGGCGGATTCGCGCTCCCCACGATCCTCACCAACGTCACGGGGGCCATGAACCTCGGACTGCGCCAACGCTGGCGCCTGGACGACGCCGAGTTGGAGTTGCGGTGGGCAGCCGGGAACAGAGTCGCCGAACTGCGCAGCCGCCGGGTCTTCCTCGACCCGCACCTGGACGGGGCTGTGCCCGCGATTCTCGCGAACACCAACGCGGCCCGGTTGATGCCGAAGACGGAGTCGGCCGGCCTGCTCACCTACTTCGTCAATGAACTTCGGGTCGGCGATCGCGCCACGCCGTATTCGATGGTCACCGCGGCGGCAGGGCCGCTGCTCCCGGGCGAGTTGGCTGACGACGAGACTCTGATCAGCCGATGGCTGGCCGACGATCTGGGGGCCAAGGCCGGCGACACGCTGACACTGGCGTACTACGTCATGGGCGCCCGGCGCGACCTGATCGAGCAAACCGCCCAGTTCCGGGTCAGGGGCATCTACGAAATGAACACGCCCGGCGTCGATCACTCGCTCATGCCCGATTTCCCCGGCATGACCGATGCCGACAACTGCCGGGATTGGGACACTGGCCTGCCCATCCAGAACGACCGAATCCGTCCCGCAGACGAGGAATACTGGCGATTGCACCGCGGCACACCCAAAGCCTTCATCACCCTGGCATCCGGACAGAAGCTCTGGGCGAATCGGTTTGGCGACCTGACTGCGATTCGCTTCGCGGCTGCCCGCCAGAGCGGCGCGGCCGCCAACGCCCCTGGCGGGCTTGGCGCCAGGCGCTCGAACGCCGGTCCGATCCCGATCGGCAACCTCGGCGCTGTCTTGTCTCAAGGGCTGGCGCCCGGCGCGTTCGGGATGACGTTCCGTCCGGTGCGCGACGAGGCGCTGGCGGCCAGCGCGCACTCGCAGGATTTCGGGCAACTGTTCCTCGGTTTCAGCTTCTTCCTCATCGCGGCGGCGCTGCTGCTGGTGGCATTGCTCTTCACGTTCGGCGTCGAGACGCGCGCAACGGAAGTCGGAACCCTGCTCGCACTCGGGTTCCGGCCCGGCCAGGTGCGGCGCCTGCTCTTGTGGGAAGGCGGCCTGGTGGCGTTCGTGGGCGCAGTGCTCGGCGCGAAGGGGGCGACGCTCTACGCCCAGGCCATGCTGAAGGGCCTCTCGACTGTCTGGAACCAGGCGGTGGGCGGCGCCACGCTGAGCTTTCATCTTCACACGCCCACGATTCTGCTGGGCGTGGCGGCATCGACCCTGGTCACGGTCGCGGCCATGTGGTTCGCCCTCAGACGCCAGGCCGCCCAGCCCGCACGTGCCTTGCTGGCCGGCGGCGCGGAATGGGACCAGGACTCGACCGGCTTCGGAGACTCGGTGTCCGGCGCGCAACGCCCGACGCTGCGTGTGGTTGAAAGTCGGATGTCAGACGCCGGAGGTTCTCTCTCGCCTGTCGCGTCCCCGGTCAGCACCCCGGGGCAACGGCAAGTCATCTGCGCCCTTGCCGCAACCGCCCTGGCCCTCGGACTCGCCTTCTGGGGCTGGCAGCGGGGTGAAACGGCGTCCGCCGGGCTGTTCTTTGCGGCGGGCGCGTTGCTGTTGGTTGCGGGGCTGTGCGCCTGCGCCGGCTGGCTGGCCCGCCTGGCAGCCACCAGCGCCAAAACCAAACTGACCCGATCGAGCCTCGCGGTGCGCGGCGCAACGCGGCGCCGGCGCCGCAGCCTGGCAGTCATCGGCCTGCTGGCTTCCGGCAGCTTCCTCATCGCGGCCATCGGCGTCTTCCGCCTCGATGCCGTCCGGAACGCCCAGCAGCGGTCTTCAGGCACAGGCGGCTTCGCACTCATCGGCCAATCGACCCAGCCGGTCCTCCATGACCTCGAGGGCGAGCGGGCACGCGCGGTCTATGGACTGGACCCAGCCCGTCTCGAAGGCGTGTCGGTGGTTCCGTTCCGGGTGCGCGAGGGCGACGAGGCCAGTTGCCTGAATCTGAACCGCGCCCAGGAACCGAGGATTCTCGGCGTCGCACCCGGCCTGTTGGCCAAGCGCGGCGCCTTCACGTTCGCCCAGGCGGCGAAGCGGCTGTCTCGATCCGAAGGATGGAACCTGCTCGCCTCGACAACGCGCGCCGACTCCGACGCAGCCGCGGTCGAGGAGATTCCGGGCGATGACATCGTTCCGGCGATCGGCGACCAGGCCTCGATCGTCTGGGCCCTGGGCAGGAAGGTCGGCGACACGATCCCGCTCGTGGACGAACGGGGCCGGCCATTTCGTATCCGGCTCGTGGCTGCGGTCGCCAACTCGATCCTGCAAGGGAACCTGGTCATCGCCGAGGACGAGTTCGTGAAGCGCTTCCCGGGGGTGGCCGGGTACCGCATGTTCCTGATCGACACCCCCTCGAACCGCATCGACCAGGTCTCCGCCGAACTCACCCGGGGGTTGCAGGATTTGGGATTGGAACTGACGCCCGCCAGCGAACGCCTGGCGGCGTTCAATGCCGTGCAGAACACTTACCTCGGGACGTTCCAGGTGTTGGGCGGACTCGGGCTGCTCCTGGGCAGCCTCGGGTTGGGCGTGGTCGTGTTGCGCAACGTGCTCGAACGGCGCGGCGAGTATGCCCTCCTCCTGGCGGTGGGGTGGGAACGCAGCCCCTTGCGCCGACTCGTGATCATCGAGCACGGGGCCCTGCTGACCGCCGGCCTCACCGTCGGCGTCTGCGCCGCCCTTGTGGCGGTCCTGCCTTCGGTGCTCGGCCCCGGCACCGAGGTGCCCTACCGAACCCTGGCCTGGACACTGGCCGGGGTGCTCCTCAACGGCTTTGTCTGGACCTGGCTGGCGACACTGGCCGCTCTTCGGGGCGACGTGCTCGAAGTTCTGCGAAACAACCAATGATCTCGAGCCCGCATCGCAGTCCTCTTGCGAAGTCCCAGCGCCCTGTGCACCATAGGGGTGTGAACTATGCGGGCTGAAGACTGCGCCTATGACAAGACTCGGACATGACAATCGACGCGTTGTTGCCGCCCGCCCGCCCGGCCCATCTCCAACACAGCCTGCCGCGCCCGGTCCGCACCGCCTCTCGATCCTCGACGCGCGGCTCTTGGGACCGCTGTTCATCCTGGCTTTCACCTGTGGCGCTCCCCATGCCCGCGCCGGAGAGTCCGCCCTGCTCTATCGAAACGACTTCACCCAGGCCGAAATCGGCACACTGCCCGGCGGAATGCTGGCGCTGAACGGAAAGTTCGCCGTGCGCGAGCAGGCGGGCAACAGGTTCCTCGAATTGCCGGGGACGCCGCTCGACACGTATGGCGTTCTCTTCGGCCCGGCCGGAAGGGAGGATGGCGCGGGGTCGCGCGGTTCGGATCAGGCTGCCGAGACCGACAACCTGAGCGTGACAGCGCGCATTCATGGCACCAACACCGGACGGCGTTACCCTGCGTTCGCGGTCGGGCTGGGAGGCGTGAGCGGCTACCGGCTGCAGGTGAGCC
>DAOOQY010000620.1:0-3580 GCA_035389025.1 Verrucomicrobiota bacterium | reverse complement strand
CGCTGCGGCCATTCACTTTGCCGGGGGCGTACCGGTGCCGGCCGACATCAAGGAAGATCACTTGATCGACCCCCTCTCGGTAGAGGAGGCGATTACGCCTCGGACGCGGGCCATTTGCCCCACTCAACTCAATGGTCGCACAACGGACATGGATGCCATACTTGTTCTTGCTGCTCGATACAAACTCGACGTTTATGAGGACGCTGCGCAGGCGCTGGGTTCGAAATTCAAAGGACGCTGCGCAGGCACTTTCGGGGTGGCTTCGTGCATCAGTTTTTACCCGGCCAAGATTCTTGGGGGCCTAGGTGATGGCGGTGCTGTGCTGACCAACGACGAGCGAGTTTACGAGAGGCTCATTCTTCTGCGTGATCATGGACGGAACCATGATGGGGAGGTCGTGATGTGGGGATTCAACAGTCGACTGGATAACCTTCAAGCGGCGTTCCTTAACTGTCAGTTTCGTGACTATGCCCAGACGGTAGCCCGGCGGCGCGCGCTGGCGGCACTCTACGAAGCGCGGTTGGCGACCGTTCCACAGATTGTTCGTCCACCCGCACCGACAGACGACGGAGATCACTTCGACGTGTACCAGAACTACGAAATCCAGGCCGAAGATCGCGACGAGCTTCGATCCTGGCTTAGGGAGCGTGGCGTAGGGACCCTCATTCAGTGGGGTGGTAAACCAGTTCACCAGTTCCGTGCCCTCGGCTTCAAACAGCACTTGCCGCGCACGGACCTGTTTTTCACGCGGTGTCTGATGCTCCCGATGAATCTGTCGTTGGTGGACGATGATGTGCACCACGTGTGTGATTGTATTCTGGAGTTTTATCGGAGTCGCTGATGACTATGGACACGCGCGCACTTGCCCGACGCGTTCGACGTCACTCGGTCTGCATGACGAGTCGCGGCGGCAGCTCCCATGTTGGGGCAGCGCTCAGTATCGCTGACATTCTCGCCGTTTTGTACGGCGGGGGCATTCTGCGTTTTGATCGCGGGCGCCCCTCCTGGCCGGGCCGGGATCGGTTTATCCTGAGTAAGGGGCATGCAGGGGCTGCGGTCTATGCCACCCTTGCAGAGTGCGGTTTTTTCGGGCTTGAGAGGCTTGACCAGCACTACCAAAACGGTTCAGACTTGTCCGGGCACGTTAGTCACAAGGGCATGCCGGGAGTCGAGTTGTCTACGGGGAGTTTGGGACACGGTCTCGGTGTGGGTGTCGGCATGGCTCTGGCTCTGAGGCGGAAGGGCGAAGGCCAGCGGGTCTTTGTATTGCTCTCGGACGGGGAGTGTGATGAAGGCAGCAACTGGGAAGCCATCATGTTCGCTGCACACCACCGGCTCGACAACCTGGTGGCTGTTGTTGACTACAACAAGCTACAGAGCCTAGCGCCGGTGGCGGAAACGCTAGAACTGGAGCCATTCGCTTCCAAGTGGAGAGCTTTCAATTGGGGGGTCTGTGAGGTGGATGGCCATGACCACAGTGCCTTGACGGAGGTATTTGGCAGGTTGCCTTTCGTGGAGCAACGTCCTTCGGTCGTGATCGCGCATACCACGAAGGGTAAAGGGGTGACGTTTATGGAGAACACCGTGTTGTGGCACTATCGGACTGCACGCGGACGAGAACTCGAGGCCGCACTGCAAGAACTGGATCTGCCATGAGAGATGCGTTCATCAAGCGTTTGGCTCTGCTCGCGGAGCGTGAGCCGCGAGTGATCTTGATCACGGGTGATCTGGGTTTCGGCGTCTTTGATGAGTATCGTCGGCAGCGGGCTGGTCAATTCTTGAATGCCGGAGTTGCCGAACAGAACATGACAATGTTGGCGACCGGCATGGCCCTTGAGGGATATGTGGCGTTCACGTATTCCATAGGGAACTTCCCGACCCTTCGCTGTCTCGAGATGATTCGGAACGATGCCGCATACCACGACGCGAATGTCAAGATCGTCAGCATTGGTGGCGGCTTCAGCTACGGCGCTCTGGGGATTTCGCATCACGCGACAGAAGACTTGGCCATTATGCGGAGTTTGCCTGGACTGACGGTCGTTTCGCCGGGCGGTCTCTGGGAGGCAAGCGAGGCCACGGAGGCCATTGCGCGGCAGCCTGGTACCTGCTACTTGCGATTGGACAAGGATCATGGGCCGGATGGTGCGGATGGACATGAGGCATTTATTTTGGGAAAGGCCAGGCTGCTCCGCGAGGGAACGGACTGTACCGTCGTGGTCACTGGAGGCATTCTGCGAGAGGTGGTCACTGCGGCAGACACGCTTGCTCGTGAGGGGATCCAAACGAGGATTCTCTCCATGCATACTCTGAAGCCCATCGACTCGGCGGCGATTCTGGCCGCCGCGCGGGAGACAGGCGCGGTGGTGACCGTGGAAGAGCATACGATTCATGGTGGCCTGGGGGGGGCGGTTGCCGAGGTTCTCCTTGACCACGGTGCGCGACCGAAGGCATTTCTTCGGATCGGACTCGAATCCGGTTTCTCCAGCATCGTTGGTTCCCAGGACTATCTCCGCCGGCGGTATGGACTCGATGGACTTTCCATTGCGGCACGCGTTCGAAGTCTCCTGTCAAGGGAGCATTGATCCATGAAACGGCTATTCGACATCGTTGCTTCGCTCTTGGGGCTGCTCTTCCTTTGCCCGGCACTCCTTTTTTTCGGAGTCCTGGTGTGGCTGCAAGACTTCCGGTCACCGTTATATGTGGCACCGCGAATGCTAGGGCGTGAAAGGAAGTTTCACATGGTGAAACTTCGTTCCATGATTGTGAACGCAGACAAGCAAGGCGGTGTTTCCACATCCTCTGGGGATCGCCGCATCACGTGGGTGGGGCGAATGATCCGGAAGTTCAAACTCGACGAATTGACCCAACTCTGGAATGTTCTCAGAGGCGAGATGAGCCTCGTGGGGCCACGTCCACAAGTGGAGCGAGATGTGGGTTTCTACACGGAAGCTGAATACCATTTGTTCGACGTTAAACCTGGAATCACGGATTTCTCGTCCATTGTGTTTGCCGATGAAGGCGAGATACTCCGAGGAAGTGAGAACCCTGACCTAAGGTACAATCAAGTCATTCGCCCCTGGAAGAGCCGGCTGGGGCTCTTCTATGCACAGAATCGCAGTTTTTGGGTTGATCTGCAGCTGATCCTGCTAACTCTGCAGACCATTGTGTCGAGAGATCGGAGCCTCGCTGCTGTGCAGTCTCTTCTGCGCCGGTTGGGGGCGGATGACGAATTGGTGAGAGTTGCCGGTCGGCAGGATCCGTTGGTGCCCTTTCCTCCCCCGGGGAGTACCGAGGTGGAGACGCGGTTCTGAAGCTGGCCGCCGCAGCCAGGTTGCACGCGCATTGTATTCGGTTGAGAAGTCATCAGAAGGCTCAATGAAGTCTAATCCCTCCGAGCGGATCTTTCTCTCGGTGCCGCATATGTCGGGCTCTGAACGGCAGTACGTAGACGCGGCGTTCGAGTCCAACTGGCTTTCGACGATTGGCCCGAATCTCCTTGCGTTGGAGCAACGACTCGGCGAGATGTTCGGGCAGCCTGTCGCGTTGCTGGCGAGCGGCACCGCGGGAATGCACCTTGGCG
>DAOOQY010000619.1:0-3583 GCA_035389025.1 Verrucomicrobiota bacterium | reverse complement strand
GTTCTACGAACGCGTGATCAGGGACAATCTCCTGCAAGACACGCTGAGCCGGAACCCGGAACTCTACTATCGTTCCGCGGATGGGTTCACGACGATGATCAAACACCCCACGCTCGCACCGGAGGCAATCGAGGAGATGCAGCGTTGGTGTTTTGAACAGGATTTCCAGCGGCTGGGCCCCAGCATCATCCGGGTTCTCGAGACCAGGTTCCTTGGCTATCACAAGCTCAAGGACTCGCCCAATCCCCTGCTGCGGCAGAAGGCCGAATCCTACGCCCGGGATCTCAGGATGGCTTATCCGGTGTTCCTGGCGGGCAGGCTGCTTGGACCCAACGCCGCGGTGCGCCATTGGATTCGAGACCTCGAACACGGCATCCATGCCGCCCTGGGACAGCCCAGCCGCGCTCAGCGGCTCGAGTCGCTGCTGGCCGTCGGCGCGGCGCTTTGGACCGGCCTGACGTTGAAATGCAATCTCTTCCAGCATCCGCGGCTCACCCGCACCGCGTATCGCATGGCCGACAAACACTGGAGCGCGCTCGATCTGTGGGAGGAACTGCGTCGCGTGACATCCAGCCCCGACTTCTCCGTTCAGGTCGAACTCCAGCACGCCAAACAGCACGTCTGGCTGCGCCTTGAAGGTGCCCTGTCGGCCGCCGATGCGGCCGCCCTCGCCCAGCGCATCAGCGATTCGCTGGCCCGAAGCAAGAGCCGGTTGGTGCTCGATTTGCACAAGCTCCATTGGGACAAGGTCGGCGACTTGCAGCCTCTGCGAAACACGCTCGCAGCCTATCGCGAGCGCATTCGCTTGGTCCTGCCCGACCTGGCGGCGGCTCACCCCGAACTGGCCCTGCTGGCCGGCATGTTCGAACTGTACAGCGGCTAACCCGCATATCCTGCGCCCCATCAGCGCACAGGGCGATCACACTCCGCGAGAGAACTGCTATGCGGGCCAAGGCCTCAACCTCCGCCCGCCATCCCCAGCCCATGAACACCTTCCTCGTCCACGTCGGGGACGAGAACTTCTCGCGTGTCCTCCCGCCACACCTCGGTCCGTCGACGTCCGACAGCGGCCGAGTTCGGGTCATGGCCTTTCCGCCTCTGGGCATCCAGACGCTTGCCCCGGTCCTGCGCCGGCACGGACATCAGGTGCGCATGTTCGACACCTGCCATCCGGAAATGTCGGAGCCGCACATTGCCGACGCGGTTTCCCGGGGTCGCCCCGATGTGATCGGACTCTCGTTTCTCTCGGCCACCACCTACCCCGCCGCCAAGCGCATGGCCCGGCGGTTGAAGACCGTCGCCCCATCCATCCCAATCATCGTCGGCGGCCCCTTTGCCACCATGAATGCGGACCGCATTCTCGAGGACTGCCCGGACATCGACTGCGTGGGCAGAGGCGAAGGCGAGGAACTCCTTCCCGATTACCTCGAACACATCCGGCAGCCGGAGTCCGTGGCCGGACTGGTCTGGCGGCGCGACGGCAAGACCGTCGTCAACGCCCCGCGGCCCCTCTTGCGCGACCTCGACCGGTTCCCGTACCCGGACCGCACCAGTCTGCCGATCGATTATATCGAGTCCCTGCCGCTGGATGTTCCGGCGGTCCTGTCACTCGACAAGTTCTGCACCGTGCAGACATCGAGGGGGTGTCCATATGCCTGCATCTACTGCGATATTCCGGCCCTCGGCGAGGGCCGGTGGCGCAGCCGGTCGCCGGAGCATGTGCTGGGCGAGTTGCAGGAACTTGCCGATCAGGGCTACCGGTCAATCTACCTCACCGACGATCACTTTCTGATCAACCGCAAGCGCATTGATGCCATCTGCCGGGGCATCATCGACCGCGGCCTCCAGTTCCACTGGGGCTGCGAAGGACGCGTGGATGCCTCAGCCATCGATCAACTGCCGATCATGCGCCAGGCCGGATGCAACTTCCTCGCCTTTGGGGTCGAGGCCGGGACCCAAAAAGTGTTGGACCGCCTCAACAAGAAGCAGACGCCCGAACAGATCGAGCACGCTGTCAGGGAAGCCAAACGCCATGGCATCGACCGCATTCACGGCTTCTTCGTGGTCGGCTCTCCCGACGAGACGGCCGACGACATCCTCGAGAGCTTCCGGTTCGCCGCCCGGCTCGAGTTGGACACCTTCGGTTTCAATCGCCTCTGTGTCTACCGCGGCACGCCGCTCTGGCGCGAGTACGTGACTCGAGAGATCATCGATGACGACCAGGACTGGGACAAGTGGTTCAAGTGCTCCGACATCGACCCCACCACCCTGCCCAGCGCCGTTGTGAACCGGCTGCGGGCCAAAGGCTACGCACTCCTCTTCCGCCACCGCCTTCTCAGGCGCCCAATCCAGACCTGGAGACTCCTCCGCGCCTTTGGCCGGCACATGAAGACCTCCGACCTCCTCAAGTTGCTCAGCAGTCCATTCCGCCGCAGAACGCTGACCCGCAAACCGGAACTGCCGGCCCGGATGCTGCGGTTGGGACTCGATGAGCCGGATCGCAGTGTCAGACTGCGCCAGGGCCAGGTCACAGCCTGAATCCATCCCCCCGCACCGCGGGACGCACTCCCCGGCATTCACCTCGGGAGAATTGTCGCCTCAAGAATTGTCTTTGCGTTTGGCCAAACTCCGCCTACGTTTGCCGCAGCTAGACACTTGGCGATTTCAAGCCCTGGAAGATCCTCAGTTGAACGTGCTTCAATGATGATTTTGAGACCCGATTGTCGGGAACAGTCTGGAATGTGCAATCCGTCTAGAAACAGAAATCATTATGAGTACGAAACTCTACGTCGGCAACCTCTCTTACGATGTGATCGAAAACGATCTCCAGGATCTTTTCGCCCCACATGGCCCTGTCACCGAGGTCAACCTCATGCAGGACCGCGTCACCGGCAAAGCCCGTGGCTTCGGGTTTGTCACCATGGAGACCAAGGAAGCCGCCGACGCCGCCATCGCAGCCCTCAACGGCAAGGAGTGGAAAGGCCGCGCCCTCACCGTCAATGAAGCCAGACCGCGCGAAGCCCGCAGTGGCGGAGGCGGCGGGTTTGGCGGTGGACGCGGTCGCAACCGCTACTGATGGAGCGTCCCGGATTCGCGCCCTCCGGGCGCGGCTCCCCCACACTTCGATTCGCTTGTGGCCCGGCCTAGCCCGCATGTTTCATGGACTTATGACCACGGCGAAGCCGGGAACTCCCGAACGGGCAGCAATGCGGGCTAGAAAAGCAAAACCGCGCCAGGTTTGAGAGACGGAGAACTGCAACACACTGCTCTCATGGCACAACGCCTTCAGGACCGCCAGGATGCCCTGGATTCCTTTCTGGGCGCGGTTTTGCCAACTAGCCCGGTTACGGTTCCTCGCGAAGCGTGTGAAATGACCGGGCTAGGCCGCCCCTGTGCGTTTTCTGCCGGCGATCTCGACCCGGCAATCGGCAGGTGCGGCCCCATGCCCCAGGCCACCTCTCTTTCGGCACAGCCAATCGCCGCGTCACCCGTCGAGTCATAACCACCCCATGATCCATCCCCAACCTGCGAGGGCGCATTGAGCCGCCCTTTCTTCAAACGTCAGTTTCCGTCACGCGAACCT
>DAOOQY010000618.1:0-3590 GCA_035389025.1 Verrucomicrobiota bacterium | reverse complement strand
CCCGTGGTGATGGACATTGCGCGCCGGACCGGCCAGCCGCCTTCGCGCCTCCTGATGCCCCTGGCGCTGGGCTCGTTGTTGGGCGGACTCACCACGCTGCTGGGCACCGCCACCAACCTGCTCGTGTCCGAACTGATGCACGACCAGGCTGGTGTGCCTTTTCGCCTGTTCGATTTCACTCCCGTGGGCATGAGTGTGATGCTGGCGGGGGTGACCTTCGTCGTTTTCATCGGACGCCGGTTGCTGCCGCGGCGCGACATCAGCGACGCCTCCGCGGCTACGCCCGCGGCGAGTCTCCTTGCGCAATACCAGCTTGGCGAGCGGTTGTTTCGCCTGCGGGTGCCCGCCGAGTCGCCGGTGGCGGACAAGACCCTGGGGGAAATCCAGATCAACCATGTGCTCGACGTGCAGGTGGTTGGAATCCGGCGAAGCGCGTCGAGCGAATTGGCGCCCGGCCCAGGAACCGCCCTTCGGGTGGGCGATGTGCTCCTTGTGCGAGGGCGGCAGGAGCGGTTGCAGGAGCTTGCCGGGTGGCGTCTCCTGGCCGACGATGACCAGACGCCTGTCCTCGAGGTGTTGCTGGCCGAGACGTTCGAGTTGGCGGAGATTCAGGTGGCTGACAACACCGATCTTGCGGGAAAGAGCGTCCGGCAAGTCGGCTTTCACGAACGTTTCGGCGCGACGCTGCTCGGCCTGCGACGCGGGAGCATCACCGTCGAAAGCCGCCTGACGGAGGAGGTGCTCCAACCCGGGGACACCCTGCTGGTGCATGGACCGCGCGCGGCCATCCACAAGCTCAGCCGCGACCCGCAGTTCCGAAAAGCACCTGTCGCGTCCGCCGAGAAGCTCGTTGCCGATTACAACCTGGTCCAGCGCCTGCTGGTGTTGCGTCTGCCCTCGGATTCAAACCTGGCGGGCCAGGACGTGCTATCCGCCGGCCTGGGCGACACCACGGAGTTGCGCATCCTGGCCGTCCTCCGCTCGGATGGCGCGGTGCTGCCGTGCGGACCGGGCTTGAAACTGGCCGAGGGCGACCGTTTGCTCGCGCTCGGGACCCGCCCTCAACTCGAACTCGTGCGCGCATTGGCCGCACTGATGTTCGACCCCACTCCGCCGGATGTCGACGCGGCATTGGAAACCGAGCAGGTGGGTCTGCTGGAAGCCGTCCTCGCCCCGCGGTCGGCGCTGGCGGGCAAACGGGTGCGCGAGGCGCAACTCCGGGAGCGTTTCGGCGTCAGCCTCCTGGCCCTGTGGCGCGGAGGACGGTCTTACCGGTCACAACTGCGCACGATGGACCTGCGCCACGGCGATGCGCTGCTGTTCTACGGGCCGCGCGAGCGACTGCAGGCCCTCGGGCACGAGCCGGATTTCGTCGTGCTGACCGAAGCCGCCCAGGAATTGCCGCGCGCGCGCAAGGCGCCTCTGGCGCTGGCGATCCTGGGCGTGGTGGTCCTTGTCGCCCTGCTCGGATGGCTCCCCATCTATATCGCCGCGGTGCTGGGCGCCGCCATGATGGTCGCCACCGGCTGCCTGCGCATGGACGAGGCCTACCGGTTCATCGAATGGAAGGCCGTGTTCTTGATTGCCGGCCTGCTGCCGCTCGGCATCGCCGCAAACAACTCCGGCGCCGCTTTGTGGCTTGGGGAGAATCTGGCAGGCTGGACGGCTCCGCTCGGACCGGTCGGGATTCTGGCGGCGCTCATGGGCGTCACATTCGCCGCCAGCGCGGTGCTGCCGCCGGCGGCTGTGGTGGTGATGCTTGCGCCTGTGGTGATGCACATGGCCGCGCAACTGCAACTCTCGCCGCGCGCCTTGATGATGGGGATGGCGGTTGCGGCGGCTTCCACATTCATCAACCCGCTGGGGCGTGCGGCCAGCCTCATGGTGATGGGGCCGGGCGGCTATCGGTTTGTCGATTACGTCAAAGTGGGTCTCCCGCTGACGCTGGTTGTCTGGCTGGTGACCGTGGGCGTGCTGCCGCTGGTCTGGCCTCTGTCCGCCCGGTAAACACAGATCGCGGCGCATAGCCGCCACTGCCACGCCCCGGCTCGAACAGCCCAGGCCCCGACCGCGGAGAAACCGCGCCGGGTTCAGATTTGCGAGTAAGGGGCCGGCGTGAGCAGGGTGTTCGTGATGCCGCGAATCACCCGGGCGTCGGCGTACTCAGGCATGCTGCTGATCTTCCGCCAGTCCGGATGCTTCACAAACGCGCTCCATGCCGCCTTCTGCTGCTCCTCGCCCTCGAAGCCGAGCATGTAGGTCAGGTTGGGCATTTTGCCGCCAAACAAGGTCTCGCCAAAAAACACCGGCGTCAGCCCGGTCTCGCGGAAGATTCGGATTTCACCGGCGTCGTTGAACATCTCGATCTTCTTCTGGCCGGTCTTGAGACTGGGGCTTTCGTAGGTGCGCAATTGGAACACGCGGTTGGGCCCCTTGGCCGGCAACTCGACCTTGGGCATGGCCTTGAACGCGACCATCAGCCAGCTCTCGACCTCCGTGTAGGGGGCTGACGCCTTCGGCGCGTCGATAAACGCGGCGCCTTGACGCGCGAACTCGGCGTCCGCCAGCAGCCGCTGGTTCATGTTCAGCGCGCTGTCGGCGTCCGGGTGGGGCAGCAACACATAGACCGGCCTGGGCTCCTTGGGATCGAGGAACACGCCCACCGGCTGGACGCCGAGCCGGTTCAAGGCCGGCAAGGCGACATCCTTCATGAAGGCGTCGAAGCCCTTCCGCTGTTCCTCGGTGCCGAAGGAGTACTTCTGAAGCACCAGGTGTTGGCACCCTGCCCCCGCCCCCTGGGCGGAAGCATCGAGGCCTGTGGCGGTGACAAGTCCGATCGAGCCGGACACCGTGAGAAAATGACGTCGATTCATAGGTGCGTGTGGGGGGCGAGAATACCGGTCCCGCGCCCGGGATCAAGTCAAAGGCTCGGCGCACCCTCGATTTCGAGGGCGACGACGGTGACGTCCGCGTCGGGGAGTGCGGCGGGCAACGGAACGACGACGGCGTTGCCGGCGGCCTCCGCCTTAAGGCTCGATCCGCCATCGAGCAGGAAGGCCTTGAGGGGCCTGTTGACCAGGGGCAGCACGAGCCGGGCGTCGGCCGGACGGTCAAAGACATGCAGGTAGAGCCGGGTGATGTTGTTCGCGAGTGTCTTGCGGGTGCACCGGCCCCATTCGAGTTTCTCGAACGGGCTGGCCTGGGTGCCGTAAATGGACTCCCCGTTCTTCTGCATCCAGACGCCGATGGCGCGCATGGCGTCGATGCTTTCCTGCGGGACGCTGCCATCGCCTTTGGGGCCGATGTTGAGCAGGTAGTTGCCTCCTTTGCTGGCGATGTCAACGAGGTTTCGGATCAGGGTTTGGGCGGATTTCCAGGCGTGATCGTGTTCGCTGTAGCCCCACGTCGTATTGATCGTCATGCAGGTTTCCCAGTCCACGCCCGGCATCCCCGTCGCCGGAATGTGCTGCTCCGGCGTGATGAAATCGCCGTACTTGGGATCGAGTTGGGGCATGTAGCCGTCGGTGCCCATGCTCGCCCAGCCCGCCTCCGGGTTCCGGAACAGCCGGTTGTTCATGATGATCTGAGGC
>DAOOQY010000617.1:0-3592 GCA_035389025.1 Verrucomicrobiota bacterium | reverse complement strand
CCAATCTCGACCACACTGTGTCGGCGTGCCCGACGCGCCCAAGCGGCTGGGGCGCATCCCGGTTTTGATGAACCGATGAGCCGATTCTCCTTGCTGGGCGCGGGTTTCACACACCCGGAAATCTCACCCGCGGACCGTCCGGAATGCCGCGATCGCCCCACTGGTGAGATTTCCGGGTTAGGTTCATGTTCACTGAGCAGTTCAGAATGGAACGGGTCACTTTCGCATGAATCGTGGTTTTCATGGGGCCGATGAGTTCTCAAAACCCTCATGCCCATTACTTGTCCTTCGCGTTCCCGGACAAGCGACCTCGGCACAACTCGATTCGCCGTTCGAGTTTGGCGGCCTGTTGGGCGCGTCCGGCGGCCAGGGCGAGCCGATGTGCGGTCTGGGCGGCGGCGAGGCCCTCGGCGTAGAGCCCTTGGTTGACATAATTGCGACTGAGGAGGTCGTGGTAGTCGGGCAATTGTGCCAGGCGCGGCTCGGACCGGACCGCGCGCTCGAAGAAGGGGGTGGTGGCCGAGGTTTCGTCGAGCCAGGCTCGGGCCATGGCCGTGAGGTAGTTGGCGCGGGCGTGCGCGGGGGCGCGTTCGAGGGCCGGCTCGAGCACCTCGACGGTCTGCGCATAGCGTTCGAGTCGGTAGCAGACCTCGGCCCAGGCAAGGCGCATATCGACGACGTTGTACTGGCGGTCGAAGCCTCGGGGCAACAGGCGCACCGATTCCTCGAGGTGAACGGCGGCGTTGGTCAGATCGCCCTGGGCCGCCAACGCCGCCCCCAAGTCGAAATGGGCGAACCCGTTTTGGGGTTCGAGCCGCACGGCGGCGCGCGAGTGGCCGATCGCGTCCGATAGCCGGTTCTTGAGCCGGAACAGCAGGAAACCCAGGCGCTGATGGGCCATGGCGTTGTCCGGGTTCATGGCGAGCGCAACCTCGAACTTCTCGATCGCGCGATCGGCGTCGCCGGCCCGGTAGAACTCGTTGCCCGCGCGGGTGTACGAGTAATCATCGAGAAACTGCTCGCGAATCCGCTCGATCGCGTCCGGACGCAAGGCGACGAACTCGGGAATGTTCGCCGCGCGTCCGGAGGCGACCATGTGTTCGAGCCAGACCGGGGGGCTGGCCTCGCCATTCTCCCCCATGCGCGCGAGATAGAGCTGGGTGTAATCCGAGTGCTCTTTGGACGAGAAGACCAGCCAGCGTCCGTCCGGGGACCATGTGTGCCAGGAGTTCATGCGGCCGAGGTTGCATCCGAGCCGCCTGGGCTCGCCGCCGTCCGCCGGGATGATGAACAACTCGCTGTCGGGCTGGAGCAACATGTAGTTCGCGGCCTGGCAGAAGACAATCCACCGGCCATCCGGCGAATATTTGGGAAAGAAGTTGCTGCGCCCGTTGGCCGAGGCCCCGCGCAACGGTTCGGCGACGCCGCCGGCCCCGCCGTTGAACGGGACGCGATAGAGGTCGTATCGAAACTCCCGACCGCGTTCGAGGAACTCCTCGCATTCCTCGGGCGTCAGTAGAATCCTGCCCGTGTCGCGCGCCTTTTCGAGTTCGTAGGCCCGGTTTCGGGCGAACACCACGTACTGGCCATCGGGGCTCCACGTGGGGTTGCTTTGCACGAAAACGGGGTCATCGGCCCCCGACAGCGAGAAGAACCGCCTGGTCTGACGGTCATAGACCGCCACGATGCCCTTGAGGGGGAAAAAGAGTTGGGAAAAGGCCAGGCCTGGCCGGGGGACAAACACGGAACGGTCCTTGACCGTGCTCAGGACGTAGCGGCCATCGGGGGAGATTTGCGACAAGAGGCCGTAGGTCTGGCGACCGTCCTCGGGCCGATAGTCGTTCCAGGTGATCAGATCGCTCGTCGCCAATCGCATCTCGGCAGCCGTCCGCGTAATGACATAGGAGGCCTTGCTTTTGGCGTAATCGACATCCATCGCGAGGAACTCGCCGTTCCGGCTGAATGAGTGGCAATTGCCGCAGACCGGCAGGTTTTCGAGCACCACCGGAGGCGCGATGGCCCGGTCGAGCGGGCCGAACCGCCATCGAATCTTCGATGGGTCCTTGACCGCGTCGACGAACGGCAGATTCACCTCGCGGTAGAACAAGGGCGTTTCAACGGCCCAAGAAGTAACACCGAACTGAACCGAGCCTCGGGCCAACGGCGCCTCGCCCTTGCCGGGACCGGCGCCGGCCACAACCAACTCGATGGGATCGCCCTTCGCCGCCTCTTTGATGCGCAGCCAGTCCGATTCAGGCGAACGCCACATCGGCTGCACTCGGTCATAGACCCACCTCTGCCCGCCCGCTTGGATTCCGACCACCCAGCGGTCGATGCCGGCGATGTTCGTCTTCCACAGCACCGCGGGCGCAGGCATGTTGGCCGGCATGACAGCGCGCGGCAGGGGGTGTTGAATCTCGATGGGCGCGCATGGACCCGGCCCGGTCAACAGAGACCAGGCATCGTCATCGCACGACCCGCGATACGCGCTCAGTGCGCCGGCCGCGATCAGAAAGGCGGCCAGAGACCCTTTGCCACCCCGCGTCACGGCGGCACGATGGAGTGAATCCGTGGACAAGACAAACCGAATCGGACAAGCCGAATCAACGCTCAACGCTCAACGCTCAACCACCAACCATCAACCATCAACCATCAACCATTTTCTGGCAGACGTCCGGCCCGGGTTTTGGCAAGCTCGACTTCGAGCGTATTATGACAACCTCCTTCAAGTTCGTCTGCATTCTGTTCGCTGTTTCTCTGAGCCTGCGATGCACCGCCGCGCCCGACACGGCCCTGGCCTTGCCCCGCAGCAGCCCCGAGGAGCAAGGCGTCTCGTCCGCAGCCCTGCTCGCATTTGTCGATGCCGCCGACCGTCAGATCGAGGGCATGCACAGCTTCATGCTGGTCCGGCATGGCCACGTGGTGGCCGAAGGGTGGTGGGCGCCCTACAATCCGCAGAGCCCGCACGAGCTGTATTCGCTGAGCAAGAGTTTCACTTCGACGGCGGTGGGTATGGCGGTGGCCGAGGGCAAACTCAGCGTCCACGACGAGGTCCTGAAGTTCTTTCCCGATCATGCGCCTGCCGAGCCGAGCGCCAACCTGAAGGCGATGCGCGTGAGCGATCTGCTCCGGATGGCGACCGGACACCAGGACGAACCCGTTTGGGGCTCGGGCAACCTCACGGTCAAACTCTTTCTCGATCAACCGGTGCCCCACAAGCCGGGCACGCACTTCAGATACAACACGGCGGCCACCTTCATGTTGTCGGCGATCGTTCAAAAGGTCACGGGAGAGACCGTGCTGGACTACTTGCGCCCCCGACTCTTCGAGCCGCTCGGGATCGGGAACCCGACTTGGGGCGCCAATGCCGAGGGGATCACGCTCGGGGGCTATGGATTGAGCGTTCGGACGGAGGATATCGCGCGGTTCGGCCAACTCTACTTGCAGAAGGGGCAATGGGGCGGCAAGCCACTGCTCCCGGCCGCGTGGGTCGAGGCCGCCACCAGCCTCCAAGTCTCGAACGGCAGCAATCCAAACAGCGACTGGGACCAGGGCTACGGCTACCAGTTCTGGCGCTGCCGCCACGGCGCGT
>DAOOQY010000616.1:0-3592 GCA_035389025.1 Verrucomicrobiota bacterium | reverse complement strand
TACCGCGAGGCCATCGAACAGCACAAACTCCGCCCGATCACTCGCCCTGAAATCGAGGAGACTCCCTGGGAACTCGGACAGCCCTTCGCTTTCACCGCCACGGTCGAGACCGAGGCGGATTTCGAAGTCCCGGATTACCGCGGGTTGCCGGTTCGCCGGGACAACCGCACCGTCACGGACGAGGATCTCGAACGCGCATTGGGCATGCTCCGCGAGCAAAAGCCGGTCTTCGTCGATCTGGATCGACCCGTCCAGCCGGGCGACTTCGTCGTCGTGAATTACACCGGCACGTGCGAGGGCAAGCCGATCACGGACATCGCTCCCACCGCGCGCGGGCTCACCGAGCAGAAGAACTTCTGGCTTCAGGTCCAAACCGGCTCGTTCATTCCGGGGTTCACCGATCCGTTGGTGGGCGCAACCGCGGGCGAAAGCCGCGTTGTCACGGTCACGTTCCCCGACGATTTCGTCACGCGCGAACTGGTGGGCAAACAGGCCGTTTACCAGGTCGAAATCGTCCAGGTGAAGGAGAGGCGGACTCCGGAGTTGGACGACGCCTTTGCGCGCAGCTACGGGGCCGAGAGTGTCGAAGTTCTGCGTGCCGGCGTGCGGCAGGACCTCGAACTCGAACTCAAGGAGAAACAACAGCGCCAGATTCGCGATCAGTTGGTGGCCACGCTCCTGGGCCGCGTCAGCTTCGATTTGCCCGAGTCCCTCGTCGAGAACGAGACGCGCAATGTCGTGTTCGACATCGTCAAGGCCAACCAGGAGCGGGGTGTGGCCAAGGAGGCCATCGACGAACGCAAGGACGAAATCTACAGCGTCGCCAACAACAGCGCCAAGGAACGGGTCAAGGCCATGTTGCTGCTGAACCGGATCGCCGAGAAGGAGGGCATCACGGCGACAAGCCAGGAACTCACCCAGCGGGTCCTCGAACTGGCGGCGCGTTACCAGATCAAGCCGGACAAGCTGGTCAAGCAACTCCAGGAGCGCGGCGCGTTGCCCCAGATTCAACGCCAGATCATCGAGGCCAAGGTCCTCAACGCCCTCGAGTTGTACGCCAAGATCGAGGATGACTCCGGCTAGCGCGCATTTCTCACCCGTCTTGCTCAACGCCAAGCCGGTGTCGGCGGAAGAGGCCGCCATGCGCGCCAGGCTCGAACTCCGCGCTTTTCAAGCGCGCGTTTTGGTCTAGACTGGGCGCATGAAACACGCGGGCAAAGCAACACAGGCGGCCCTGCGCCTGATTTACTGGCCGCTGTTTTTCGTGCTGGCCCTCATGCTCGCCAGCGTGCTGGCCAAGTTCCTGGGCAGCATCCTCATCTATGTCGCGGGCGGCCTCGCCGGGTTGTGGGTCCTCTTCGGACTCTTCTGCCTCTACTTCTTCCGCGATCCCAACCCCGCCATCCCGTCCGCTCCCGAGGCCATCCTCGCGCCCGCGCACGGCAAGGTCGACGCCATCGACGAAATCGAGGAACTCGAGTTCATGGGAGGACGATGCCGCCGGGTGTCGGTCTTCATGTCGGTGCTCGATGTGCACGTCCAACGGGCCCCGGTTGCCGGCCGAATCGCGTTCCACAAACGGGCGGCCGGCCAGTTCCTGAACGCAATGCGCACCGATTCCGCCGCGTTCAACGAAAACGTCCTCCTCGGATTCCTCTCCGCCGAACGCGACGGCGAGAGGATCGGGGTGCGGCTCATCGCCGGCGCAATCGCGCGCCGGATCGTGGTCTGGGCCGACAGCAGCAAGGTGGCTCGGGGAGAACGCATCAGCCTCATTCAGTTCGGCTCCCGTTGCGATCTGCTGTTGCCCCTCGATGCCCGGATCACGGTCCAACTGGGCCAATCGGTCCGGGCGGGCGAGACCGTCGTCGCCAACCGCGCTTAAGCGTATGGCCGATCCTATGGCCGATCCTATGGCCGACCCAAACGTTCATCACGCCGGCAACCCGGAGCACGCCAGCCGAATCCAGATTTACCTTCTGCCGAATCTGATGACGGCCGGAAACCTGTTCTGCGGCTTCGTCGCCTTGACCAAAATCGTCGAGGCGGACGCCGCCGCGGGCAGTTTCAACACAGCCATCCGCCACGCGCTCTTCTTCATCTTGCTTGCCTGCATTTTCGACCTGCTCGATGGGCGCGTGGCACGATGGGGCGGTCACGAAAGCCCTTTCGGCCGGCAGTTCGACTCGCTGGCCGATCTCATCTCGTTCGGCGCCGCCCCCGCTTTTCTCGTCCACCGCATCGTGTTGAAAGACGTGTTCCTCGAGTACCAGGAGATCGGATGGTTTATTGCCTCCGTCTACCTGATCTGCGGCGCCTTGCGCCTGGCTCGCTTCAATTGCCTGGCCAGCCTGCCCGGCGCCAGCGGCACCAGGGAATTCCTCGGCTTCCCAATCCCCGCCGCCGCCGCCCTGGTCGCGTCCCTGACTCTGTTCATCATGTGGTGGGAAGACCGCGAGTTCCCAGTCGGGCGTTGGCGCTATGTCCTGCCGTTCATCCTCGTCTTCCTGTCGGTCATGATGATCAGCGATGTCAGATACCCTTCGTTCAAGTCCATTAACCTGAGCGTCCAGCGGCCCTTCGCCAAACTCGCCGTCGCCGCGGTCTTCATCGGCGTTCTCATCGTCCTGCGCGACAAGATTCTCCCGCTGGTGCTCCCCATCATTTTTACCGCCTACTTGGTGTACGGATTCATCCGACCCCGCATCTCGCGCCGCATGCGACGCGAGATCGAGGATGCAGATGAACTCGAAGAGCCAAACCAGTCGCCTTGATTCGCCAGCCGGCGCTGTTGCCAGTCGCATCCCTCCTCCCCCAACTGCGCTTGTCTCCCAGGACCCGAGGAGCGTGCCGCGGCTCAAAGCCGGACAGTCCATCCAGCATCAGGACACTGCCCGGCGTTCGACCTCTGGCCCCTCTTCGGCCTCCGATCGCGTCTCAGCCTGCCAATTCACCCCCCGGACGAGGTCGGGGCGATGGCTTGAAGTGCTTGAGGAGAAGAAGCTTGTATCGACACCTGAAGCCCCTCCCACCCCGCCAATCCGCTCTCCGCATCGCCTTCGCTTGAGGCTTGGCACGCCGGTTGCATTCGCTCATTCCGCCAAGGGCGCGGTCGGGAACTGGGAGGTTTCCTGCCACGCCGCAACAACCCAGGGGCCGCCTGCCAAGGAGGGCGGTCCAAGGAGGGACACCAAGAGGTGGGGGTGGGGAACAAACCGGCTCGATGGAAACCGTCGCCGGTTGGTCGGCCGAAACCCCGCGTGGCGAACAGCGCCCGTCCCGGCTGCCGATGCCAGACACACGAAGTCGAAAGGAGACCATGAAAACAATCCGATCCACTGCGCGCAATCTCTTCGCCGGTTCGCGCCCGGGTTGGGCCGCCATCTCAATCGCGGCCGCAATCCTCACCGTGAATCCGACAGGGACTGGCAGGGCGGCACAGGACGCGGCGCTTTCGCCGCGCGCCGGGGTGTCGAGACGACCGCAAGACAGAGGCACCCCCCCGACTCTGATCGAAGCCGGACCGCACCATGCGGCCTGGCAATTCCAGACTCCCGGTGAAGGTCCTGCCGGGACACCGCGATCCGCCGGC
>DAOOQY010000615.1:0-3594 GCA_035389025.1 Verrucomicrobiota bacterium | reverse complement strand
ACCGCCTACCGCTTCCAGTACAGCAAGCGGTAGGCGGTAGCGAGGCACGCCTCGGACCCAGCCCGAATCTTCCGCCTGACGGGCATGCCGCCGCGTGTCGGGATCGGTGGTCCGTCATTAGTTGCTTGCGCAGTTTGGCGGAAGACTGTCCTATTTGGGGAATGAACACCCCGATGACCCGCCGCGGTTTTCTCCGCGCCAATCTCACGTTCACGTTTGCCGCAGCGAGCCTGCCGCATCTGGTCCTGGGCCAGGGCCAGCCTTCGCCCAACAGCCGCATCCAGATCGGATGCATCGGCGTTGGGCCGCAGGGCAGGGGCGTGATGAGCAATTTTCTGCCGCAGCCGGACTGCCGCGTGATCGCCCTGTGCGACGTCGCGAAACGCAACCTCGACGCCGCGCTGGAGATGGTCAACGGTCATTACAAGGACCAGGCGTGCGCCAAACATCACGATTACCGTGAGTTGTTGCGCCGATCCGACATTGACGCCGTCCTGATTGCCACGCCCGATCACTGGCATGTGCCCGTTGCCGTGGCCGCCGCGCGCGCGAACAAGGACATGTACGTCGAGAAGCCGCTCGGACTCTCCGTCGAGGAGGATCAACGGCTGCGTGCGGCCTGTGGCCTGACCAAACGCATCTTTCAATTCGGCACCCAGCAGCGGTCCGGCAGCCAATTCCGCCTCGCCTGCGAATTGGTCCTCAACGGCCGCATCGGATCGCTCAAGGAGATCGCTGTCTGGGCCTCCGCCAGCCGCCCCGGTGGATCGACCAGACCCGTTCCGCCTCCCGCGGACCTCGACTATCCGAGATGGCTTGGGCCGGCGCGGGAAATGCCGTACACCGACGGCAAGGCCTTTGACGGCGATCCCGCGGACGCGTGGAAGACGTGGTGGTTCAACTATGACTACGCCCTGGGATTCGTCGCCGGCTGGGGAGTGCACCCGTTGGACATCGCCTACTGGGGACACCCGGCCATGATGCGCGGGAAGGTGGGTGTCGAGGGCAAGGGCGTGATTCCGACCGAGGGCGCCTGCAACACGTCGGTGGCCTGGGATGTCCAATTCAAGTTCGCCGATGGTGTCCGCATGATCTACCGCGGCACGCGCAACAACTACGAGCCGGTCACGCCCATGAACGACCTCAGACCGTGGGAGCAGAAGTACGGACGCGCCATCGATCACGGCACGGCTTTCGAAGGGACCGACGGCTGGGTGCTTGTCGATCGCGGGGCCATTCGCACATCGCCCGAGGGCCTCGTCGAAACAAAGTTCGGTCCGAATGACCGCCGACTCGTCGAGAGCAGCAATCACGTCCGCAACTTCCTCGACTCGATCAAGAGCCGTCAGCCGGCCATCTGCCCAATCGAGGACTCGGTCCAGGCCGACATCCTCTGCCATCTCAGCGACATCGCCACGCGCGTCGACCGTCCGCTGACGTGGGACCCGGCCAAGGAACAGTTCGTCGACGACAAGGACGCGAATGCGCGCCTGAAGATGCGTCCCGTCCGCCAGGGATGGGAGTGGGCGTAGCTCGGTCCCCAGTTGGCTCCACCTCCTCGCGACAAGGCTCACGGGATCAGGCATCTGGCCGGCCGCCAGAGGCGGGTCTGGATTCCCTTTCCGGGCTCGGTTTTGCCACAGCCGGATGTCAGACTCCGCGAAGCCTTGTAGAATATCCGGGCTAAGCGGCGGGCAGCCTGTTAGAACAGGGCTTTGCGTTTCCCCATCCCCGGATGCGAAGGGCTTCAGGCACTCGTGCCAGAGCCTCGATCCGGCCTCGGAGAACCCGCCCGCGCGATCCAGCCGCCGCCGATCACGAGATCGCCCTGGTAGAACACGCACGCCTGCCCGGGCGTGATCGCGCGCTGCGGGATGTCCAGCCGCACGCGCGCGGTTGCATCGGCGTGCGCAACAACCGTGGCGGCCGTGCCGGGATGGTTGTATCGGATCTTCGCCGTGACATCGAGTTGAGCGGGCGGCGCTCGAAAAGGAATCCAGTTGCACCGTTCCACCATGAACTCGGACTGTTCGAGCGATGCGTTGTCACCGACCACAACCCGGTTGGCGGCGGCGTCGAGGTCGACAACGTAGAGGGGGGCGGGCGCTGCGATCCTGAGCCCGCGGCGCTGACCAATCGTGTAGAACTCGATGCCTTCGTGCCTGCCCACGACCCGCCCGTGCAGGTCGACAATGTCTCCCGGGTGCGCTGTGACGAGCCTGGCCTCGCGCAGGAAACGTCCGTAGTCGTTGTCCGGCACGAAGCAGATTTCCATGCTCTCGGCCTTCTCCGCGGCGGCGACCTGGTGCGCGCGGGCGATCGCGCGCGTCTGTGACTTCAGCATGCCGCCCAGCGGCAGCAAGGTGTGGGCAAGCTGCTCCTGGTTCAGGGAAAACAGGAAGTAGCTCTGATCGCGCTGGGGATCCCTTCCTCGGCGCAGCAGCCAACGGCCCGAGGCCTCGTTCCGTTCCACGCGGGCGTAGTGGCCGAAGGCAATCTGGTGTGCCCCCAATCGCCGTGCGCAGCAGAGAAGCAGGTCGAACTTGATCCTCGAGTTGCACATCGCGCACGGATTGGGCGTGCGCCCCGCCCTGTACTCGTCCGCGAAGTATTGGATGACTCGCTCACGGAATGCGTCTGCGCCATCCACGACATGAAATGGAATCCCCAACCGTTCGCACACCGCACGGGCATCCTCAGCAGTCGCCGCGTCCGAACGCCGGGGGCATCGCTCCTGCGCTCCCGGCATCGCCTCGGGCGACCAGAGCTTGAGTGTGATCCCGACGACATCGTAACCCTCGTTTCGGAGGAGAATGGCGGCAGTCGAGGAGTCGACCCCGCCGCTCATCCCGACAACCACCCGAGTGCTGGACCGGTCGGACACGCGCCCGAAGATAGGGGAGGGGTTCGGACTGTGTAAAGGCCCGGACCTCATCGTGTCGGGAGCCCGAAGCCGGTCTTCTGCTGATAGTGGCGCCATCGGCGGATGACGGATTCGACATAGTGTCGGGTGCTGGGAAAGGCAATCTGCGACACGAACTCGACGCTGTTGGTGGCGGCAGCCTCTCCCGCCCACTTGAGCACATTCGCGCGTCCCGCGTTGTAGTCCGCCAGCGCGTAGGGGACGGGATCGTCCGTCTTCCGGTAACGCTCGATCAGTTTGCGCAGATACCAGGTCCCGGCAAGGGCGTTGGTGCGCGGGTCATACAGATGCGCCTCGGGCAACGGATAGGCGCGGACCGTTTCAGCCCACTCCTGAGCAGCCGCATCGGTCAACTGCATGAGCCCGATCTCGCCCGCTCGCCCTCGCACGCCCGGATGGAATCGGCTCTCCCTCCAGACCACGGCCTTCACCAGGGCCGCATCAAGGTTGTAGCGCCTGGCTGCCTCGAGGATCGGCGCGTCCTGGCTGTGATCGAGTCGTTCGCTGGTCCTCCGCCACAACGTCAGCGACGCGATCAGCAGCAGGATCAGACCGACCGCCGCTCCGCCAAGAGCCCACGTCCTGCCCCTGTGCAGCCTGGTCTTTGCGCGTGACCGCCTAGCCCGCATATTTCACACCCCTATGGTGCACAGGGCACTCAGACTTCGCAA
>DAOOQY010000614.1:0-3596 GCA_035389025.1 Verrucomicrobiota bacterium | reverse complement strand
GATTGGTAGACCGTCTGGTGGAGAATCTCCCAAGCCATCTCGGCGTCGGCGTTCGCGCGCCCGTAAGAACGGCGCGCGAACTCCCGCAGCCAGGCGGTGAGATCGACCGGTTGATCGCGCCAGGCAAGTTCGAACAGGAAATCGTAGACGACGGGGTTGAAATCGAGGCCTTCATTGACGAAGCCCAGCCCGCAGAGCCGGCCGGCTTTCGGATCGTTTCGGGCGGCAAAGAGGTCGTGATGAATGCGGTCGAGGGCGCCGCCGAGCCAGACGCGATTGCCGAAGTTCTGGATATTGCACCAGAGCCACGGTTTGCCGCAGAACGCCTCGGTCAGGCTCCAAACGGGCGTCTTTTCGCAATAGAGATCGAGCAGGAGAATGCGATCGTTGGGCACCGGATCGAGCACGGCTTCGATGCGCGGCTGGGTCCAGAACTGGCGGGCGAAGAAGAAGGGCCATCCCTGCAGAACCCAAACCGCCTGCGGATCGGTCTGGGCGAGCCCCTGGTAGATCGATTGGCCGATGGCTTTCAGATACTCGACGTCGCCGCTGGGCGGGATCATCTCGATGAACGTGTCGGCGGCATAGTAATGGTCCGTGCCCAAGAGCCGGTTCTGTTCCTCGAGAAATGCGGCGGCGACCTTTGGGAACAGCGGGTCGGACGGGTCCAGGACGAGCGTTTCCCATTCGCACCACTTGATCTTCTGGAAACGGGCGCCGGGGTGTTTGCGGGCGAGGGCGGCGGGGGCATGCCCCGTGAACCCTTGCAGCACCGGGCGCATGCCCAGCGCGCGCTGACGTTCGAGGATTCGCCGCGCGAGCTCGAGATGGGCATCAATCCACGACTGCGGCAGCGGGCCACCGTGCCCGTCCAGGCAGCCCATCCAGCCAAAGGGCAGATATGGCGGTCCGGCCAGGAACTCTTCGATGTCCTTCGGCTCGAGGCCGAGGCGGCGTCCGACGGCTTGCCAGACCGCTTCCTGGCCGGTGACGGACAAGGGCAGGTTAATGCCATTAAGCGCCATCCAATCAATCAGTCGTTCCCACTGGGCCCAGTCCAGCCACGGCAGGGAATAGCCGAAACAGCAGTAATTGAGGAAGCAGCGGTAACGCGCCGCGCTCGCGTGTCTGTGTTTTGCTTTGACCTCCGGCAACGGCTTGGGCAGTTGCAGTTGGCTTCCGCCGGTGAACGAGTGATGGCACTGACAATCGTACTTGAGATACCAGTTCAGAGCCGAGGCCAGCGACACGCCGTCGTTGCCGCGCAGGATCACCTTGCCGTCCCGAGTCTCGATCTCGAAAACGTCGCGCCCGGCGTCGGCCGGAATCACCTCGAGAGCGAACGAACCCGATTCAGCGGGCAGCATGCGTTGGATGAGCCCATGCACGGCCGCGGCGGGGTCGCGAATGGCGTCATCCGCACGCAGACTTGGAAAAGCGGACAGGATGAGACCGAACACCAGCGGAAGGATGGAGCAATTGACCGGGTTCAAGGGCAGAGTCATGCGCCAGACTGTGACCGGACGGCGCCGTCTGTCAAACCTGCGACCGCCTGGCCCGCATAGCAATGATCTTGCGAAGTGTCACCGCCAGGTGCACAGACGGAGTGTGAAATGTGTGGGCTGGAACATATGAACCGACGCGAGTTCTTACGGACGGCCGCGATTGCCGGGATCGTGCTGCCCGCAGCGGAGGAATCCAGAGCGGGCGACCCGCATCCGGACCGCCTGTTTGCATTCGATCCAGCACAGAACCTCATTGCGGCACCGCGCGATCCGGCGCAGTGGGCGAGGTTTCGCGAGCAGCTCGAGGCCTGGCGCGCGGCCCGGCGCATCGAGATCGGCTAGTCGGACGCATTGTATCGGCGTCCGGATTTCGAGTGGGTGTCCCGCTGCTTTTCGTGTTGTTTCCTGATGCTTTGCCGCCAAGCTTCTCCTCACCTGGCCGGGGCTCGACCGATGCGCGACCGTTGGGTTCCGGTGTGCCGCGGATTTTGCGTGAATCGACGATCCGGTCATGCTAATCGTCGACGCGAACAACCCGAACCCAAGCGTCGAGTGTGCCTGGAGTCCTTGAGCGGTGAAGCGTGTTGTCGACGGGTCAGGTGTGTGATCTGCGTTGACGGGGTCAAGGACTCTCTGGGGCGAGGGCTCAGGCCGGATCGCGCTGGGCAGACCGCGGAAAGGAACAGGCATGGAGATGATGACCGGACGAGAGCGCGTGTTGCATCATTTGGAGGGCAAGCCGGTGGACCACTTGCCGCTGATGCCGATCACGATGCTTTTTGCGGCCACCGAAGCCGGTGTGCGCTACGGCGAGTATGCCAGGGACCATCGTGTGTTGGTCGAGAGCCAATTGCACATCGCCGAGCGTTTCGGCTTCGACCACGTCTCCTGTATTTCGGATCCGGCGCGCGAAGCCGCTGACTGCGGCGCCACGGTTCAGTATTTCGAGGATCAGCCGCCGGCGTTGGTCGAGACCGAGGCGCTCCTGGCCGACAAGTCGGTTTTGAGGCGGCTCAAGCCGCCGGATCCGCTGGGCGGCGGACGGATGACCGACCGCGTGCGCGCGGCGGCTCTGTTCAAAGACAAGGTCGGAACCGATAAGCTGATCGAGGGCTGGATCGAGGGGCCCTGCGCGGAAGCGGCGGACCTGCGGGGGATCAACACCCTCATGACGGATTTCTATGACGATCCTCCGTTTGTCCGAGACCTGTTCGATTTGGTGATCGACATGGAACTGCGGTTCGCCCGTGCCCAGATCGACGCGGGCATCGACCTGATGGGTGTGGGCGATGCCGCGGCGTCGCTTGTCGGCCCGCAGGTTTACGAGGAATTCATCTGGCCGAGCGAGAAGCGGCTTGTCGATGGCTTGCACGCCATGGGGACACGTGTCCGCCTGCACATTTGCGGCAACACACGCCGCATTCTCGACGGCATGGGACGCCTCGGATGCGAGATTGTGGATCTCGACTATCCCGCACCCATCGACGAGGGCCGCGCGCACATGGGCCCGCACCAGGTGCTCCTGGGCAATCTCAACCCCGTCGCCTTGATGCGCGATGGCACGGCGCAGGCCGTCACGACGGCCATTGGCCTGTGTCATCGGCAGGCGGGCCCCCGCTTCATCGTGGGCGCCGGATGCGAAATCCCCCGAGGCACCCCGGAGGCGAACCTGAGGGCACTGAGCCAATACGCGCGGGGGCATCGGCCATGAGGGGAAAGGCGCGCCTCCATCCGAGCCCCGCAGCAGTCTCCCGGTCTGCCCCGGGGGCTGAAACCGGCCCGTGGGCGCGACTGGCGCCGCTCCTGGCGGAATGCGCGCGCACCCTCATCAACGGACGCGACGCATCCACACTCGCTCGTGATGTGTGCCGGCTATTGGCGCGACGCGGCGGCTATCGCGCCGTGTGGATGTGCCTCAAGCCCGAGGGTTCGCCGGGCGGATTCCGTCTGTCTGCCTCGTCCGGTGCCGGGAGTGCCTTGGCGGCGTCCGCCTGCGGTGTTTGTGGCGCGGAGCCGCGGAACATCTGTCCGATTCCGTCCCCAGGCCGATCGGGGGCGCGCGACGCCTCCGGTTTGGTGAGTCTGCATTTG
>DAOOQY010000613.1:0-3602 GCA_035389025.1 Verrucomicrobiota bacterium | reverse complement strand
CGCCCAGGATGATGAACAAGGCGTTGCAGCTCAGTATCACCTGCTGCGGGATCATCGGACCCCGCGGCGTCTGCTCGACCACCGCCCTGCGCAAACCCTCCGGCAGCCAGCCCAGCGCCGCGGCCACCGGGCCGCTGTCCACCCAGTCGGCAATGAAGTTGGGCTGTAGATCCCAAAGCTGATACATCATCAGCCAAAAGCACGACATGATCGCCATCCACGCCAGCAGACGCGGCTCGGTGATGTTGACCAGGGTCCTCTTGAGCACCTGCCCGACAGTCTCCGTCTTGGACGCGCCGGACGGGATGTCCTTGAAAGTGAGGAGCAAAAAGAGATTGAACGAGGTAAAGAACGCCGAAGCCAGGAACAGGTTGCGCCAGGCTTCCGGGCTGTTCACCCCCGCCCCGAACAGGCCTTTGAGCAGGAAAAGCGACGGCAGGAAATGGCCCACAAACGCCCCAACATTCACGACCCAATAGAAGATGCCCCAGCCAATCGAGGAGTTCTCCCGCGTCAACTGATGCGCCACTGAGGCCTGAATCCCCGGCTTGAAGAACGCCGTTCCTGTCGCCAGGGTGAGGATGCTCAGGAAGAACCCCCAGTAGTTCCCCGACCCGATCAAGCCGCCACCCGCGAAATCGGTCAGACCATCGAGCATCCGGCCTGGCAGAGAGGCGCCAAAACTCCAGTCCGCCATGCTCCGGCCGATGCCGGAGAGCATCGCGGCGAATTGATCCAGCGACGCGAGATCGCGCAGACCGGCCATCATCAGGTAGCCGATCAGCATCAAGCTGATTGCGAAGGCCAACGTGCGCTTGTACCCGAACCGGTCAGCCAGGCCGCCGGTAACGACTGGCAGCAACGATTGAAACACCGCCCACCACGCGTAGATGATCCCCTTGTCCCCGGCCGTCAGGTGCAGGCCGCCGGGATTGTCCGCTTGCATGATGTAGATCGGCGCCATCACACGCAGGTTGTAGAACGCCAGCCGCTCCCACATCTCGATGCTGTTCAGGGTCCAGAAGACCCGCCCAAGCTTCGGCGGGGCGGCCTTGGGCGGGCTGGCGTTCGAGGATGCCGTCACAACTCTGTCAGACATGGGGACCGGGGTTTACGAGCGGACTCGGGCGAGCGGACCATGCCCAAACACAGCAAGCCCCCGCATTCATGTCGAAAGCGGGGGCGCTGACTGTGGCACGCGTGTTGGAACGTCTTGCGATCAAGCCCCCATGCCGTCCTCGAACGATCCGGCGGCAATCGGGAAGCAAAGGTTGTCCCGGACGTAGGCGATGCCGTTGGCGCTGGTCGCATCGATGTCGCGATACGCGCTCTCCGCCTCGACAATCAACGGCGCGGTCTTCTTGCCCATGATCTCGCAGTAGCGGGCCGCGTAGCCGATGTTGATGAGCATCTCGACGTAGCGGACCATGTTCAGATCGCCGGACGGGATGTCGACAAACTGCATCGCGCGGTCGGGCCAGTTCGGGGCCATGAAGCGCAGCGGGAGATTCGGGCGAATCGTGTAGTTCTTGACGTGGCAGGCGTAGACGCGGCTGGCCACCTTGCGGAAGCGGGTTTCCCAACTCTCGCCCTCCCAGCAATGGGATGGGTCCGCATTGACCGTCAGACACTTGTCGCCGTCGCAAATCGACACCAGCAGGTTGAAATCGTCGGCGCACATCGCGGCCGTGCCCGGGTGGATTTCATGGGCCAGATAAAGCCCGAGGTCGTTGGCCTTCTTGCGAATCTTCGCGGTCTTCTTGACGAATCGCTCCTTCCCCGCTTCGAGCAGGTCGTAGTCGCCGCCCTTCCAGAAACCCCACGGATAGCCGGTCGCCAACTCCCACCCGAAGGCCACACCCCAGAACATCGGCAGAATCTTGATCTTCAGTTCCGCCGCCAAATCGAAGAAACGCAACAGGTAATCCTCCGCCCACTTCTCGATCTTCTCCGGCGCCAGCTTGGCAACATCGGCGGGTATGAACGGCCGCACGGTCGGGCTGCCGGTCCAGGCCGTCGTGTGCACCCAGATGGGACAATGGCACGAAATCCCGTCCAACGACATCCCGCGCGAAGCAAAGGTATCCTTGATCTCCTTGGCCGACTTGAACTTCTTCCCGTCCTCGAGCATGTAGTTGGACGGCTGCGCGCCCGCCGCGCCCGATGCCTTCGCATAATCGAGGAACTGGGCCAAGGTCTTCGCGCCGTGCTGGGCGCCTTCCACGCTGGGATGAAAAACAGGTTGAGCCATAAGGATATTGATTAAATGTTGGCAGCACTCATACCGGTCTTTGACATGCCGCGCAACACATTTTCCGCTCACACCCGCTTCACACGGCCCGCGGCGGCGGCGCCTTGACGAAACGGGTCGGGCGCAGATGGATCGGTTCGAGGCGCGCCCCAGTCTCAAGCCCCACGCGGCCGGACGCCAGCCGCGCAAGGGTGGCCGCGTCCGGAAAGACCCTCCGCACACCGCGGATGTGGGACGGGATGTCCGGGCCGACAACGCGGGCCCCGGCGCGGAGCCGCCGTTCGAGCTCTTCGCCACTGGCCAAATGCAGCGGCTCGACCTCGCGCCACCCCGCCGGCCCGAGTTCGTAGCCCGCAAGGTAGAACTCGCCGCGCTGCGCATCGACCGCGGCCAGAAGGGACCCTGACTCGCCCTTGGACTCGAGTCCTGCGGCCAGACACTCGACACTCGAGATGCCGACCAGGCGAACGGCGCGCGCCACGTGCCATCCGAGCGCGAATGCGATGGCAGAACGAATGCCCGCATAACTGCCCGGCCCCAGTCCAACCGCCACGGTATCGACGGATTCGCGCGCAATCCCGGCCTTGCGCAGGGCGGACTCGACCATGGCGCAGGCGCGAACCGATCGGCCTTGGACCTCCTCGATCTCGATGGCGGGCGCATGCGCATTGTCGATGGCCTCCGTGTCGAGGGCCGCCACCGTGCGGTGGCCGGTCGAGAACTCAAGCGCCAGTATCTTCATAACGAATCCGCCGGTTTGTATCATCAACCGTCTCGATCCAGACACGCCTGAACGGCGGCCCTGGCGGAGCCAAAAGACCCGATGCGGTCCAGGGCTCGCATCGGTCGATCCACTCGATGACGGCGACGCCCGGCGGCTGGTCGAGGTATTCATCGAGACCGGCGCTTTCGAACTGCGCCCACGTCTCGAGCCGATACAAATCGATGTGGAACAAGGCCAGCCGCCCGCTGCCGTACTCGTTGACGAGCGTGAAGGTGGGCGAATGCACCCGCTCGGTCGCGCCAAGTCCCCTGGCGAGACCTTTCACCAATTGAGTCTTGCCCGCCCCGAGTTCGCCCGACAACCCGATCACCCAACCCCGGCGCGCCTGGCGTCCCCACGCCTCCCCCAGGCTGACGGTCTCGGCCGCGCTATGCGAAGTGAACGTAACCATGGGCTTCCAAAGGCCGCACTCCGCGTTCATCCCGCAACCGCACGCCGCGCTCCGCAAGAACCTTCCCGATGCACGCCAGCCCCAGATCGGGGAATCGCGCCCTCCAGGCATCGAGCAGCGGCACGGCGTCGCGGCTCGAGACGCAGAAAAGCAACTCGAAATCCTCGCCGTCGGTC
>DAOOQY010000612.1:0-3605 GCA_035389025.1 Verrucomicrobiota bacterium | reverse complement strand
CCCAGAAAGCCCGTGGCCATGCTGTGCTCGTTCTTCGCGATCTTGTCGGCCAAGTGCTTCACAATCCCCTTGCCGCGAGTGACCGGAATCCCCGCCAGGCGCGCCGACAACACATAGGCGGTTTGCGTGTCGACTTCGAGGGTGCCGTCCGGACGAAGGTAGTCGGCGGCGAATCGCTCGGCCAGCCGCCTGTGCAGATCGCCATAGGCCTGTGACTCGGCGCTCCGGCCGATCGCGCCGGCCATCTCGGCCATCAGTTGGGCGTCGTGGACGAAATAGGCGGCATCGATCATCTCGAGCGGCGTTGCCTCGTTGACGTTGAGCCAGTCGCCCCACGTGTTGCCGTCCTTGCGCCCCCGCAAATCCGGCGCCCGTTGCTTGCGCCACTCGATGAACCGCGTCATCGAAGCCCAATGACGTTCGATGACACGTGTGTCGCCGTACGCCATCCACATGGTCCAGGGGCAGATAATCCCCGCGTCGGTCCAAGCCGTTCCCCAGGTTTGTCCCGGGGCGCCATGGGCCATGGGATAGGGGCAATAATCGGGGTACGGACCGTCATCGCGCTGGGCCTCGTCGACGTCATCGAGCCATTTGGTGAAGAACGCGGCGACATCGGCGTTCAAACAGGCTGTCGCCGCATAGATTTGAGCGTCGCCCATCCAGCCGAGCCGTTCGTCGCGTTGGGGGCAGTCGGTGGGCATTTCGATGAAATTGGCGCGTTGGGTCCATTGGGTGTTCTTCCAGAAACGCGTCATCACCTCGTCGGAACAGGCAAACTCGCCCGCCAGCGGCGTGTCGTTGTGGAGCACCAACCCCGTCACGGCGTCCAAACCGGGCGCCTCCTCCAGCCCCGTCACCTCGACGTACTGAAATCCATGATAGGTGAACCGCGGCTGCCAGGTCTCGCCCCGCGGATCGCCCCGCAGCGTGTAGAAATCCGTCGCGCGGGCGCGTCGCAAATTCTCCGTCATCAGTTGGCCATCCGCGTGCAGCATTTCACCGAATCGCAGCCGCACCGTCGCCCCGGATGGCCCTTTGACGCCGATCCGGACGATGCCGGCGAAGTTCTGTCCAAAATCGTAGATGAAGACACCGTGTTGCGGTTCGGTGCGGCGCCGGGCCGGCAACGCCTGCGTAACGCGGATGGGCGGTGCGGCGTAGAATTGGAGGCGCGGCGGACGCTGGAACCCCAACTCGACTTCCCGACTTCCCAATGTGTCCGAAAAGACGGCCTTCGTGCTCCCGTTGTCCTCCGCCCGAATGGCCGGTTCCCAGACCCAGGGCGGGGCGGCCGGGCCCCGGTCCGCCGAAGCCGGGCCGGCGGAGCACCACGCGGGGTCTTCACGACGCGCATCGTAGGCCTCGCCCATGATGAGGTCGGCTTCCCGAATCGGCCCGTCGCCGCTGACCTGCCACGAGGTGTCTGTCCCGATCGTTTCGTGCGAGCCGTCGGCGTATTCGATTTCAAGCTGGGCCAGGAGTGCGGGCGTCTTCCCGTAGAAACAGCGGCCGGCTTTGTTCGGACCGTACCCCACCAGCAAGCCGTACCCCACGTACCCCGCATACCAGCCGTCGGCGACAATGGCGCCGATGCGGTTGGGACCGCGGCGGATTTGAGACGTCACGTCATGAGTTCGGTAATGAACGCGGCGCCGGTAGTCGGCCCATCCGGGCTCGAAATACGCGTCACCCACGCGCTGGCTGTTCATATGATACTCCGCCAACCCGAGTGCTGAACCGTAAAGCGTCGCCCGCCGGACCTCGCGTTCGACGTTGAAGGCCTTCCGGTAATGCCGCGCCGGCGGCAGAAAAAGCCGGTCGCGCGCCGAGTGCAGGGGAGCCGTGTCTTTGAAGGAAATCCACTGCGCCTGCCAATCCGACGCCTCGATCAACCCCATCGTCCAGCGGCCCGGACGGCTCCAATCGCCGGCCTTGCCCTCGGCGTCCCACACCTTGACCTTCCAGAAACAGGTCTGTCGCGAGGCCAGCGCCCGGCCGCCATACGCGATCTGGATCGTGTCGCCACCCGCCACACGGCCCGAGTCCCAGAGGTCTCCCTCGTCCGCATCCAGTCTCTCGCTCGCGCTCGCAACCACAACGCGATACCCGGTCTGCTTCAGCCCGCGCGCCCCGGACGCGATCTGCCAACTCAGCCGCGGCTGCCGATCGTCCAGTCCCTGAGGATTCGACAAGAACTCCGTCTGGAGTGCGACGGGCTCGATGGCGGCCGTTTCGGCCCCACGCGCCGGAATCGACGGCAGAACGCACACTGCCGCAAGCACGGCCAGGCTGGCCCGCAGCGATTCGCATCTTGGAATTCTCGGCTTCGCCGTGGTCACAAATCCATGAGCCATGCGGGCCAGTATGAGACGTAAATGGCGCATGGGTCGGGATCATGACACGGCCTGCCTCGACAGCCAAGCGGCGAAAGAGGCTTTGGGCTATGAGGATCACCGCACGGAGATTGACGCGCTTGTCGTCGAGCAGATGGCTGATTGAAACCGCGTGTGCGAGTGTGCAATACTCCGCGCTGTGAAAGCGATCCTCCTTCTCACCCCTCTGCTCCTCAGTGCCTTCCTGGCCCAATCCACAGCCGCCGCCGCCGGTTCGCCGGCCGCCCCCGATCTCTGGAGCCTCGCCCGTCAGCAATCCGACGCTCACCGGTTCTCGACGCTGTTTACGGCGCAGGATGTCCGCGGCCGGTTGGCAAGCGAGAGCGGCCTGGCCGCCGCGATCGAGTGGTGCAAGCACACTGCCGTCACGCAGGTCTATATCGAGTGCTTCCGGGATGGCTACCAGGCCGACCGCACCACGTTGTCCAATGCCATGGCCCGGTTTCGCGCCGAGGGCTTTGGCGTGTCCGGGTGTGTGACACCCACGCAGGTCGGCAAGCGGTCCACGGGCTGGAACGTCATCTCCTGCTACACCGATCCCGCCACCCAGGAGCGGGTCAAGGCCATCTTCGAGTTCGCCGCCAGCTTGTCGGACGAGATCATGATCGACGACTTCTGGTTCACCGATTGCACCTGCGCCGCCTGTGCCGCCGCGCGACAGGCCCGCACGGTCACGCTCGGCGGACGCACCTATCCCGTGAGTGGGGATACGTGGGAGGACTATCGTTGCGAGCTGATGGTCCAACTCTCCCGTGATTGCGTGCTTCGTGTGGCCAAGCAGGTCAATCCAAAGGCCTGCCTGATCATCAAGTATCCGCAATGGTATGACCGCTTCCATGAACGGGGGTACGAGGTTCTGCGCCAGACGCGCGACTTCGATCGCACGTGGGTCGGCACCGAGACGCGGGACTGTCGGGACCCGCGTTGGGGCGGGACCGTCCAATACGAGGCGTATTTCATCATGCGGTGGCTGGGCAATCTGGGCGGAGCGAAGTGCGGCGGGGGCTGGTTCGATCCCTACGGCACGACCGAACACACGTACATCGAGCAGGCACGGCAGACAGTCCTGGGCGGAGCCCGCGAATCGCTCCTGTTCTGCTACGGCAGCCTCCAGGGCGAGACCGGACCGCGGAACGTCGAGGCCCTGCGCGCCGAAATCCCGGACCTCTTCGCGGTCGCGCGGGAAGTCGGGCGGCGTCCGGTGGTGGG
>DAOOQY010000611.1:0-3608 GCA_035389025.1 Verrucomicrobiota bacterium | reverse complement strand
ACCGGCAGCAATTCGACCGCACCGTGCTGCAGCTCAATCGCGGCGACGGCACCTACGCGGAGATGGCCTACTACGCGGGTGTGCCGGCATCGGAATGGACGTGGTCGGTTGTCTTTCTCGATGTGGATTTGGACGGGTTCGAGGACATCCTTTGCACGACGGGGCACATGTTCGACACACAGGATCTCGATGCCCAGGCGATGATTGCCGCCAGGGGCCCCTGGCCTCGGGAGCGCGTCCCCGAGAAGCTCCTGCTGCTGCCGCCGTTGCATCAGGCCAACCTCATCTTCCGCAACCTCGGATCGCTCCGATTCGCCGAAGCCGGACGGGATTGGGGCTTCGATCAGGTGGGCGTGTCGCAGGGGATTGCGCTGGCGGACCTGGACAACGACGGCGATCTCGATGTCGTGGTGAACAACCTCAACGGCGCCGCCGGGCTGTACCGGAACGACACGACCGCGCCGCGGGTCGGTGTGCGCTTACGCGGTCTGCCGCCCAACACGCGGGGGGTGGGCGCGAAACTGCGGCTTTATGGCGGCGCCGTTCCGATCCAATCCCAGGAAGTGATCTGCGGCGGACGGTATCTTTCGGGCGACGACGGATCGCGAACATTCGCCGCGGGCCAGCCCACCAATCGGATGCGGCTCGAAGTGATCTGGCGCAGCGGGCGCCGGAGTGTCATCGACGGCGTGCGCGCGGACTCGTGCTACGAGGTTTTCGAGCCGGCGGACGCCCCCGTGGCGGCCCGGCTGGGGGCAAATCCGGAACGGCCTTTGTTCGAGGATGTGTCCAATCGGCTTGGCCATCGGCATGTCGAGACCCCCTTCGACGATTTCGCGCGCCAGAAGTTGTTGCCGAATCGGCTCAGTCAGCTCGGGCCCGGCGTGGCCTGGAACGATCTCGATGGAGACGGGTGGGAGGATTTGATCGTGGGCGCAGGCAAGGGCGGCAAGCTGGCGATGTTCCGCAACAACGGACAGGGCGGATTCGGTCGTCAGGAAGTCCCGCCGGGCGACCAAACCGCGCCGCGGGATCAGACGGGCGTGATCGGTTGGCGCGAGGGCGATGCGGCCGCGCGTCTGGTTGTGGGCCACGCCCATTACGAAGACGAAGAGAGCGCCGCCGGCGGCAGTGCGGTCACGGTGTTGGACATGGCCGGCCGCGGTCCCGAGGAAGGCCTTCCCGCGGACGAATCGAGTGTCGGTCCGCTTGCCCTCGCCGACTACGATGGCGACGGGGAACTCGACCTTTTCGTGGGTGGCCGTGTGATTCCCGGACGCTATCCTCTCGCGGCGTCGTCCCGTCTTTACCAGGGCAAGGGCGGACGGTTCACGTTGGACGCGGCGCAGACGGCCCTCCTGCATCAGGTGGGGTTGGTGAGCGGGGCGGTTTGGAGCGATCTGGATGGGGACGGCTGGCCCGATCTGGCCCTGGCGTGCGAGTGGGGGCCGGTGCGAGTCTTCCTCAACGATCGCGGACGGCTCCGCGTGTGGAATGTGGGGGTGAACGTCCAACGTTCAACGTTCAACGTTCAACGTTCAACCGCCATCACCGTCAACCTGCATCCATCAACGCTCAACGAAATGACAGGCTGGTGGAACGGGATCACTGCCGGCGACCTGGACGGTGACGGGCGTCTGGACCTGATCCTGTCGAACTGGGGTCTGAACACGAAGTACCGGGCGAGTCCTGACAGCCCGCGCCGGCTCTACTACGGCGACTTCACCGGGAGCGGCGGGGTCGATCTCATCGAGGCGTTCTTTGATCCCGGACGGCGGCAGGATGTTCCCGAGCGGGACCGCGATGCTGTCGCTGCCATGATGCCGGCGTTGAATGCCCGGCTGCCGACGCATCTCGAGTATGGCCGCGCCACCGTGGCCGAGATTCTCGGCGAGGCCGCCGGACGCGCGGCTCGAGTGGAAGCGACCGAGTTGGCCTCGATGGTATTCTACAATCGAGGCGATCAGTTCGAGGCCAAGGCCCTACCATTCGAGGCCCAGTTGGCTCCCGCTTTTGGCGTCTCGGTGGGCGACTGCGACGGCGATGGCCTCGAGGATGTTTTCCTGGCGCAGAATTTCTTTGCCATGCAGCCCAAGACAAGCCGCGCCGATGCCGGGCGCGGGCTGTGGCTTCGGGGCGATGCCCAGGCGGGTCTTGTCGCCGTGCCGGGCCAGGAATCGGGGATCAAGGTCTACGGCGAACAGCGCGGCTGCGCTTTGGCGGACTACGACGCGGACGGCCGAGTCGATCTTGTCGTCGCGCAGAATGCAGGCGAAACGAAGCTGTATCGAAACGTCCGCGCCCGCCCCGGCCTGCGCGTCCGCCTCGACGGCCCCTCGGGCAATCCCACCGGGGTCGGGGCGGTCGTCCGACTGGGAACGGGCGGTCGTTGGGGGCCGGCGCGCGAGATGCATGCCGGGTCGGGCTACTGGTCGCAGGACGGTGCGGTGCAGGTGATGGCTTCACCTCGAACGTTCGGGACCATGCCGGCCCAGATCAAGGTGCGGTGGCCGGGCGGGCGCGAGACGGTGTCCACCATTCCCCCCGATGTGCGGCAAATCGAGGTTGGACTGGATGGCCGCCTCCGAGTGCGGGCTGTTGGACGCTGAAGTCCGGCAGAAAGGCGAAGCTGCGGAGATGGCGATCGGCCCGACATCAGCATCATGTTTGGGTGCATCCGCTTGCTTATTCTCCGCTGTTGATTGGTGGAACTCCGTCAGTGCGCGGTAGTGATTGGTGCCTTGTGCGGGGTGAGGTCTCATTTGTTAGGGCCTCATTTGTGATCAGGTTGCACCGGCCTCAGCGCGGTCATGATCGACACCGATATGTTTTCCTCCCCTCGGCGTCGACACCGGGGAGCCGCACTCGCCCGGAGTTCCAGGAGTAGCACGCTACTCCAAATCTGTGGCCCAGTTGGTTTCCTGGATCATAAGGTTGAGTTGCCGAATCTTCTTGGCAAGATCATCAGACTGCTTCTGGAGCTTCTTGATATCCACGCACGCCACCCATCGAATCTCCTTCATGCTATAGCGCTCTGGCTCCTTGCTCGAGCTGGCGATTGCGTGTTGGAGCAGCGAGTGATGCTGAGCCAATTCGTCACGCTGTGCGATTGCTTCTGTGAGCGTGGGGCCGCCGGGGAGTTTGTTTGCCGCGTTTGCCGTGTTGATCTTCCCTATGAGTTCACGGAGTTCTTTCAAAACACCGAAGGCTTCTTTGAGCAGTTCGTTCGGGTCTTCGGGGGGCTCATTCCCTTCCTGAACGACTGCGTTGGTGCCAATACGCTGCCTCAACGATGCAAGCTTCTTCTGCGTATCGGCTCTTAAAACGAGTGCTTCTGCCAATTTCATATTTGCGGCGCACAAGGAATGGACATCTGAAGTGACGTCATCTTTTGCGTCATGGTGCGAGGTTACAGTTGCCAAGCGGCGTGGCAAGAGCGATTTGCAGCCGCGAGGCACTTCGGCTCGAGCACGACTCGTTGCGCACCGGGGAGACGTACGTCGGTCGGGTGGATCAAACGCTTCATCTTGTTTCTCTTTGAAAGAAGTATCAACACTGGCATCCCACAGGCGACGAAAAGCGGTCTTGATCCCTCGGTTTCCCGAAGG
>DAOOQY010000610.1:0-3618 GCA_035389025.1 Verrucomicrobiota bacterium | reverse complement strand
GATGATCAACGCCGACAGCGCGAGCCAGAAGCTGTTCGTGGACCGCTACCTCGAAGAGCGGCTGCCCCTTGACTACTGGTGGATGGACGCGGGCTGGTATTGGTGTGAGGGCAGTTGGCCCAAGACCGGCACGTGGGAAGTCGACACAAACCGGTTTCCCGGGGGCTTGCGGCCCATTTCGGATCACGCGCACGCCAAAGGTGTGAAGAGTATTGTCTGGTTCGAGCCTGAGCGGGTTCATAGCGGCACCTGGCTCGCCGAGAGTCATCCCGAGTGGGTCCTGGGCGGCAGGAACGGCGGTCTCCTCAACCTCGGCGACCCCGCGGCGCGCCGTTGGCTGACCGACCACGTGGACCGGCTTCTGACCGAGCAGGGCATCGACCTGTACCGTCAGGATTTCAACATGGACCCGCTCGATTCTTGGCGTCGGAACGATGCCGAGGACCGCCAGGGCGTCACGGAGAACCACCATGTGCGCGGCTATCTGGCTTATTGGGATGAACTGCGGCGGCGTCATCCGGACCTGCTGATCGACTCGTGCGCGTCGGGCGGGCGTCGGAACGACCTCGAAACGCTTCGGCGCGCCGTGCCGCTCTTGCGCAGCGATTACATCATGGAACCGGTGGGCAACCAGGGACACACCTACGGCCTTTCGTTCTGGGTGCCGTTCCAGGGGACCGGGACCGGCTCGGGCGCCGTGTCGCCCTACCTGCTGCGAAGCACGATGGTCACGCATTTCACGGCCTGCTTCGACGTGCGCCGCAAGGATTTGGATTACGACATGATTCGCCGGGTGCTCGGCCAGTGGCGGCGCTACGCGGACTGCTATTTTGGCGACTATTACCCGCTGACACCTTACAGCCTGGATCGGTCGCTCTGGATGGCCTGGCAGTTCGATCTGCCCGAGAAGGGGCAGGGGATGGTCCAGGCCTTTCGCCGCGACCAAAGCGTTTACGAAAGCGCGCGCTTCAAATTGGCCGGGCTCGATCCCGAGGCCCGCTATGCGGTCAGCGATCTCGATTCGGGCGCGACAAGGACCGTGTCGGGGCGCGAGTTGATCGAAGTCGGTCTGCCCGTCGCGATCGCGGACCTCCCGGGCGACGCGGTCCTGGTCTATTCGCGTCTGTAGAATGCGATCGAAAGGCCGTCCATGCCGGGTCTGACATCCGATCAGGAACGGGCGATCGAAGCCCGCGGGGATGTTCTGGTTGTGGCCGGCGCGGGGACGGGCAAGACCAGCACGTTGGTCGAGCGCTGCGTGCGGCGCATTCTTGATCCCGAGGCCCCTGTTTCACTCGATGCCGTCCTGTTGGTGACCTTTACCGAGGCGGCCGCTTCGGAGATGCGACGGCGCATCCGGCAGCGTCTCGATCAGGCGCTCGAGGGGGCTCCGGAGGATCGTTGGATCGCCGAACAACTCGCCCTGGTCGAGAGCGCGCGCATTTCGACACTCCACAGCTTCTGCCTCCACCTGGTGCGCGATCATTTTCAGGAACTGGGGCTCGACCCCGAATTCACCGTCCTGGACGAGGCCCAGCGCGCCGTTCTGGTGGACGACGTGTTGACCCGCGTGTTCGAGGGGCATTATGCCGGGACGGACGAAGCCGGCCGCGCTGTTCAAGAGTTGGTGTTTGTGTATGGAGGCGCCAGCGATGAGACCATCCGCCGCCTCGTGATCCGCGCGCACGACTTCACCTGCACGCTGCCCGACCCCGAGTCCTGGCTGGCCCGCGAGGAGTCGCGATTGCACCGGGAGGCACCGGTCCATTGGACCGATTGGCTCGCGCGCGCCCTCGACGATTGGGCGGCGGAGTGGACTGAGGCGCTGGCCGAGTTCCCGCCCGACAACCTGAAGGCGGGCCAGTGCCTCGAGGTCCTGCGTCGCCTCGGCCGTCCGGTTTCGCATCAGGCGGCTTTCGAGGCGTTCAGGCAGATCGAGGCGCTGGACCGGGATTGGCCTTATCGAAAGAAGACCGCATGGCGAAAGCCGCTCGAACCTCTGCTCGAAGAGGCCGCGTTCCTCGCGTCGCTGATTCCGGGCGAGGGGGTGATCCGGGCCGACTCGGGCACGGAGGGGGCTCGGTCCGAAGATTCACTGCGCGAAGACTGGGATTGGGTGCGCGCGCCTTTGATGGCGATGGTGGCGCTTGTCCGGCAATTCAGTGGCGCGTTCGCGAAAGCGAAGCGGGAAATGGCGGTGGTTGACTTCCACGATCTCGAACAGTTCGCCCTGCGCCTGCTTTGGGACTCGATGGCGGAGCGTCCCACGCCCCTTGCCGAGTCGCTTCGCCTCGAACTGGCGCACGTCTTCGTCGACGAGTACCAGGACATCAATGCGGCGCAGGATCGAATCGTCAGGGCGGTGTCGCGTGAGGGTGCCGGGGCCAATCGTTTCCTGGTCGGCGATGTCAAGCAGAGCATCTACAGGTTCCGGTTGGCCGCTCCGCACATTTTCCAGGGCTATGCCGATGCCTGGGGCGGAGGCGGCTCGGCTGCAGGCGCCGTGTCGCTGACGGACAACTTCCGCAGTCACGAGGCCATTCTCCATTTCGTGAATGCCGCGTTTCCGCTGTTCATGCGGCGGGAGATTGGCGGAGTCGAATACAGCCCGGCGGCGCGTCTGCGGTTTGGGGACGCTGAGGCCCGGCGTCCGATGGCATGGCGCCCGGGCGCCGGGGATTCAAATGGTCGAGAGCCTGCCCCTGGCGATGGCGAATCGCGTCGGGCTGACGCCGCGGCGGAGGGCCAGGCTCGGGAGGAGGCGCGGGTCGAGGTGCATGTGCGAATCGACAATCGCACCGGGGTTGACACAGGCGGCTCCGCCTTCGAGGGCGCGGACGACGAGGGGGCAGGGGAGCGCACGGCGGCCGAGCAGGAAGCGGCTCTGGTTGCCGTCCGGTTGCGCGCGTTGCGCGACCGCGAGTTTGCGGTCTGGTCCGCCGCCCGCCACGACGCTCGCCCGGTGTCCTGGGGTGACATGGTGATCCTGCTCCGTTCGCCGCGGAACAAGGCGGAGGCGTACGCGAAGGTCTTCGAGGCTGCGGGTGTGCCTCTGGTGGCGGCGCGTCGGGGGCTTTACGACGCGCTCGAGGTCTCGGATTTGCTCAGTCTGCTGGAGATTCTGGACAATCCGCTGCAAGACATCCCCTTGCTGGCCGTGTTGCGATCGCCGCTTGTCGGCTTGACCGTCACGGGGCTCGCCCTGGTCCGTCTCGGACAGCGCTCGGGTCCGGTGTGGGGGGCGCTCCAACGTTTTCACAAGCAGGGTCCCGATCAGGCTGCAGCGTCCGCCGCTGACACGGGCGCGGTCGAGGGTGGGGCGTGGGAGCGTGTGGACAGGTTCGTCGCCCGTTACGAACGGTGGCGTCGGATTGCCCGGCGCGTCTCGCTGTCGCAGTGTCTCGAGACCGTTCTGGATGAAACGCATTACGAGGCGCGCATCGAGGTCGAGCCGCGGGGCGCCCAGCGCCGCGCCAATGTGCAGCGGCTCCTGGCGTTGACGCGTCAGTTCGACCGGTTCCAGCGGCAGGGTCTCTTTCGCTTCCTGAGGTTCGTCGAGGCCCAGCGCGCCGTCGAGTTCGAGCCGGAGCCGGCGGTGACGGAGGCGCGGGATGCCGT
>DAOOQY010000609.1:0-3619 GCA_035389025.1 Verrucomicrobiota bacterium | reverse complement strand
TCTTGATGCCGGTGTAGGGCGCGAACACGCCGTTGGGCAGGCGCACGATGGTGTGGAGGTTGCATTGGGTGAGCAGTTCCTCCTTGATGCGGGTTTTGACGCCTTCGCCAAAGAGCGTGCCGTCGGGCAGCACAATCGCGCCGCGTCCGCCGTCCTTGAGCAGGTGCATGATGAGGACGAGGAACAGGTCGGCGGTTTCCTTGGTGCGGACGGTGGCGGGGAAGTTCTGCTCGATGCCGTCATCTTCCATGCCGCCGAAGGGCGGGTTGGTGAGGATGACATCCACGCGGTCTTTCGCGCCGTAATCGCGGAGCGGGCGGGCGAGGGTGTTGTCGTGGCGAATCTGGCTGGGCACTTCGATGCCGTGCAGGAGCATGTTGGTGGTGCAGAGCAGGTGCGGCAGCGGTTTCTTTTCCACGCCATGGATGCTGGCCTGAAGGATTTCCTCGTCGGCGGGCGTTTTCACGTCGTGCTGGCGGACGTGTTCGATGGCGCAGGTGAGGAAGCCGCCCGTGCCGCAGGCGGGATCGAGGAGGCGCTCGCCGAGCCGGGGATTGACCATGTCCACCATGAACTGGGTGACGGCGCGGGGGGTGTAGTATTCGCCCGCGTTGCCGGCGCTCTGGAGATCGCGCAGGAGTTGCTCGTAGATGTCGCCGAAAAGGTGGCGATCCTGGGCGGAGTTGAAGTTGATCTCGTTGATCTTGTTGATGACCTGCCGCAGGAGCGTGCCGGACTTCATGTAGTTGTAGGCATCCTCGAAGGCGGCGCGGAGAACGCCGGCACGGCCGTTGCCGGCGGACAGGTTCTTGAGGTTGCGAAACAGGTCGCTGTTGACGAAGTCGGTAAGTTCGTCGCCGGTGATGCCTTCGGGGTCGGCAGCCCAGTTGCGCCAGCGCAGGCGCGACGGGAGCGGCGATTTGTAGCTGTCGCGCAGGACTTCGAGTTCACTTTCGTGATCGTCGAAGATTTTCAGGAAGAGCATCCAGCCGAGTTGGGAGATGCGCTGGGCGTCGCCATCCACGCCGACATCCTTGCGCATGATGTCCTGGATGGATTTAACGGTGGTGGAGAGGGACATGGGGAGACCAGAAGTCAGTAGTCAGTGGTCAGACGTCAGCAGTCAGGCGGCGGCGTAGAGTTCCTCTTCCAGTTCACGCACGGCACGGAGGTATCGCTCGCGGCCACCAAAGGCGCGGACCAGTTCGACCGGGGTGCCGAGGCGGTTGAAGGGTTGCACGCGGAGCACGTCCATGGACTCGACAGGCTCTAGCCCTTCATCGGCGTACTTGTCGAGCAATGCGTTGAGGACAGCGCGGGCCTGCTCGCCGTACTTGGTGTAGTAGTTGCGCTTGCGGACATTGGCGGCGCGCTCCCTGCGCGTGAGCGGCGGCTGGTCGTAGGCAACATGGCAAATGAGGTCGAACGGGTCATAGTTTCGGCCCACCTCCTCGGCCAGCGCATCGAGGAAGACGCCCTGTTGGGCCAGTTCCTCGATGAGCAGTTTCTTCTGCGCCGCGCCCGTCCAGAGGTGCATGAAGGCGTCAAGCGAGGCATACTGCCGACGGACGGCCTTTCGCGTGTAGTCTTTGAGCGATTCGGTGATTGGCTTGCCGTCCTTGTCGAAGTACTGCACCCGTTCGCGCAAGACAGTGACTTCGACGTCATTCACGACGTACTTCACCCGCCCCGGCGCCGGTTCCGGCGGCGGAAACACGCCGATGATCGGGGGGGTATCGGGCGGTTCGATAGGATCGCCGGGTTTTGGCTCATAGACCTGGATGGCAGGGCCATCAAATTCAGGATCAGCAAACAGTTCGGTGGCCTTCTTGAAGTCCATGATGGTGAACCAGTACTTGCCGTGATCCTCATTGATGCGCGTGCCGCGCCCGATGATCTGCTTGAAGGTGGTCATCGACTCGATGCGCTGATCCAGGACGATCAGCTTGCAGGTCTGCGCGTCCACACCCGTGTTGAGCAGCTTGGACGTGGTGACGATGACCGGATAACGCTTCTCGGGCAGGATGAAGTTGTCCAGTTCGGCCTTGCCCTCCGGGCTGTCGCCGGTGATGCGCATGACGTACTTTTCATTCTGCGCGATGAGGTCGGCGTTTTCATTCACCAGCGCCTGGCGCATCCGTTCCGCATGGTCAATGTCTTCGCAGAACACGATGGTCTTGGCGAAGCGGTCGGTGGCCTTCAGGAATCGGGTGAGATGCCGGGCAACGAGTTCCGTGCGCTGTTCGAGAACCAGCATGCGGTCCATGTCGCGCTGGTTGTAGACGCGGTCCTCGATGAGTTGACCGTGCTTGTCGCGCTGGCCCTTGTCGGGCCGCCAGCCCAAAACGTCGCGGTCAAGGTCCACGCGCACCACCTTGAACGGCGCCAGAAATCCGTCCTCAATCCCCTGCCGCAGCGAATAGGTGAAGATGGGATCGCCGAAGTAATCGATGTTGGAAACGGTCTTGGTTTCCTTGGGCGTCGCGGTGAGGCCGATCTGGGTGGCGATCGAGAAGTATTCGAGAATCTCGCGCCACGCCGAGTCCTCTGCCGCGCTGCCGCGGTGACATTCATCCACGACGATGAGATCGAAGAAGTCCGGCGAGAACTGCTTGTAGATGTTCCGCTCCTCCTCATCACCAGCCACCGCCTGGTAGAGCGAGAGGTAGATTTCATAAGACTTATCCACCTGTCGGTGAGTGATCTTGGTCATGGCCGCGCCAAACGGCTTGAAGTCGTTGGTCCGCGCTTGGTCCACGAGGATATTGCGGTCGGCCAGGAAGAGGATGCGTTTCTTGGCCCGAGATTTCCAGAGGCGCCAAATGATCTGGAAGGCGACAAACGTCTTGCCTGTGCCGGTGGCCATGACGAGCAGGATGCGATTCTGTCCTTTGGCGATGGCCTCGATGGCGCGGTTGATGGCGGTGAGTTGATAGTAGCGGGGAGACTTGTTCTCAGGGTTGGGATAGTAGTCCTGCGCCACGACTGCCTCGGTGACCTCGGTGATTCCCCGGCTGGCGCAGAGGCGACGCCACAGCGCTTCGGGCGAAGGGAATTCATCGAGTGTGAGTTCCTTTTCGACCGGACCGGATTTCACGGTGCGATCATGGAAGAGGAAGCCGTCTCCGTTGGAACTGAAAATGAAGGGCACATCCTCGAGGATGTCGGCGTAGCCGAGGGCCTGCTGCATCCCGGCGCCGAGAGCGTGTTTGTTGTCTTTGGCCTCGATGAGGGCGAGCGGGAGATTCGGCTTGTAGTGCAGGAGGTAATCCGCGCGCTTGGCCTCGCCCCGACGCGGGACGTGTCCAGACACCATCACCTTGCCCTTGGTCAGCACGACCTCTTCGCGAATCTGGGTCTGGACGTCCCAACCGGCTTTCACCAGCGCAGGCGTGATGAATTTGGTGCAGATGTCGCGCTCGCTCAGGGCCTTCTTGTTCATGCCAGCCGCATTTCAAGGACGAAAACTCTGCCCAGTTGACTCTCGCGCTCCATAAGGCAACGAGGTGCGAGGATAGACCCGAATGAAGCCTGGGCAATACAAAACAGGATGGGCAGCGAAAAGGGCAGGGCTGCTCTAAAGTCGGACGGGACGGGTGAGTAGGCGAATGACCTGTCC
>DAOOQY010000608.1:0-3624 GCA_035389025.1 Verrucomicrobiota bacterium | reverse complement strand
TCTGGCCGACGCCGTCCACCAAATTGGTCAAGCGGCCGAGCACATCGTACTGCAGGGTCAGCGCCGGGCTGACCGGGTACACCACGTTGGTCAACTGACCCAGGGCGTCGTAGCGCAAAGGGGTCGGTCCCGGAAAACAGGAATGTGGACTGGACGATCACGTCGTCAGGGCGTGGCGGTCGCACCTCAAAGGGCTAATTTCATGACTTCTGGGACCGCCGCCTCTGCTCCTGGCGTTCCTCATCCCAGGCTTCCGTTTCGGCGATGTCCGCATCGATCTTTGGGCGGACGAAAAGCGCGCACTTGAACTCCGGCAGGCAGCGGGCCTTGAACGCGCTCGATGCATATTCCTGCATTCCGGGACCGACCCCTTTACGGACCGACCGCGGGCTAACCCAAACGCCGACATGAAGGTTCTGCTCTGCCAAAGGCTCGACTCAATTGGATTCAGGCAAGGCCCCTGTCTCAGCCGATCCCTCTCCTTCACCGGCTTGCTGATCATCACATGCCACGTTTACGAACATGCTCTCTACGACCTTGATGGCGAGGTCTTCGTCTTCGCCCGAAGCCTGGATTTCAATCGCTGTGTTGCACACCGCACAAAGCGTCAGCACCGCGAGGATGCTCCTGCCATCCGCGACGCGCTGACCGACGCGGAGCAGAATTCGCGACCGCAGGTTCTGAATCCGACGCACCAGTCCTGCCGCCGGCCTGGCATGCAGTCCCTCGCGCCAGGGGACAATAACTTTGGTTGTCTTCATCAAAGTCGAGCTGTTGCACAGTTGGCACATTTGACACTCCAAGTGCTGGGCCGTTCAACGGGGATGATGTCAACTTCACGGTTCACATGCCTGCGCCACGATCCCGATCTCAGGCTCGTACTGCGCTGTCGCATGCCGTCTCCTCTGCAGGCGCGGCGGTCGTCAACCGAACGCGGCAGGCGCGGGCGGGGGGGGCGACGGAACACCCGTTAAGCCGTATCGCAGGCACACTGGTCCCCAACGCTGGAGCAGTTGGTTTCCGAAGCCGGGAAGTGGCCAGTGCCAACGTGTGCCCAGCATCCACTTCCAGTTGATGGGGCACTGGGGAAAAGCCTTTCAGCAGGCCCACCCCGTGCAAAACGGGAAGGCGAAGGCGGCGGCAAAGGCCAAGGCCAAGAAGGAACCGGCGGCGAAGGCCGAGAAGGCGACCAAGGCCGAGGTCGCTAGCCCGGATGTTTCACAGAGCTTCGCGGAGTCTGACATCCGGGCTAGACGGTCAACGGATGGTTGAAGCGTAACGTTCCCGCTCGGGCGCGACGGCAAGTCCAAGACTCGAAGTTCGGATGCTGATCCGGGCGCTGAAGCTGCAACTGGCGGACGGTGCCACCGTCGTGGCTGCGATGGAAGCGTGAATGGCCCAGAAGTGGACCTCCAACGTGGTCAACGGTCAGACGGCCCTGCTCGACGGCGACGTGCCTCCCGTTCCCGCCTGGCCTTGAGCAGTTGGAACTTCCTCCCCTTCACCGAATCCGAACGGCCATCCTGGTTCGGTTCACCGCCTTCGCCGCTTCGGAAACCGGCATCGACAGAACCACATCGTCTTCCGCTTTGGTCCACCGGGGGGTGCAGGGGAGGCGGAACCGGAATGCTCAACGCTTGGCGTTTCACCCAGACGGCCCTACCTGGTCGGCCGATCTGACGACCAACCTCCCAGTCGGGTTTCCTGCCAAGCAAGCGAATTTCGGCATTGGTCCAGGGGCGGTCCATGTCGCCGCGAGGGTCGCACCAAGATCGATGCCGGACAAGTTCGGCTTGTGAGTGGGACCAAAGCTCGCAACAGTAAGCGGTGTTGTGGAAGTCGGCGCTGTCGAAGTCGTGAAGGAAACCAGGACAATCGTCCAGGAGATCATCTCCGGTGGTCAAACCGGTGCAGATCGTGCAGGCTTGGATCTTGCCATTGCGCACGGTATCCGCCACGCCGGTTGGTGTCCCAAGGGGAGAATAGCCGAAGATGGCGTGATCCATAGCCGATACGCACTCGATGAAACCCCCAGCGTCAATTACGTTCAACGAACAGCCTGGAATGTCAGGGATTCAAGGGGGGACTGTCATCTTCACCGTTTCGCATCCACTTGCGCGCCGCCCGAGGGTGGCTGGACCTCAGCAATCACGTGGAGGTCAACGCGGAGTCCGAGCAGATCGTGCCGCAGGCCTCGGTCCTCAATCGTTGGCAAGCTGGACCTGTGCCACAGGAAAAGTCGACACCTTTCCGTCGCACGGGTCTGGCGCTGGCAGAACGCTTTGCGAGGCGGATCGCGGATGGATGCTCGTCGCGTCGGGATGAGTGCTGCAAGAGTCCAGGACAATGAACATCGATGATGCATGAGGATCTGGAATGAACACAAACAGCAACGCGGCAGGTCTGACCAGGCTCTGGGAACGAACCTACCCCGATGACCCGTTCGACAAGTTCGCATTCGACGACCGGCTCTTGTATCTGCTGTGCAACTCCAGCCTGCGAGTGCTCGACGCAGCCGATGGTCACGAGGTCAGAAGCAAGGGGGTGAGTTGGGCGCCCATGAGGTGTCGGCCGCGGTTCTGGGGCGAGTACATCTTCGTTCCGCGATATTCCCAAGGTGTTCTCCGCCTCAAGAAGGACCTCTCAGAGGAACTTGAACTCTGGCCAGGAGCCGGTACCTGCTCAGTTGCCGTGAGCAGTGATTGGCTCTATTGCAGCACATGGGATGCGAACCGCGACTGCCTAGCCAAAGTCTCGCCTGTGGACGGAACGATCGCGTGGGGCAAGAGAATCGGGGGCGGACACGCATGCTCGGCAACCATCGTGGATGGGATCGTCTACGCAGGATTTGTCGATGGAATCGTTGGCGCTTTCTACGCGGATTCCGGACAGCCGAAGTGGCAACGTCCGGGGCTCACGCGAATCAGCGACACCGGCATATGTCGCGTGGAGAACGGGGTGGTCTTCATCCCCGCGGACGTACAACAGTCTGGGGCACCGTTGGAACGCGTGTATGCCCTGTATGCCGAGACCGGGGTTGTGAAGTGGTTCAGGCCCCTGGACTCAAGTCCTCACACGTACCTCACCCTCCTGGATGATTACGTGTATTGTGGGAGCGCCAATACCCTGCACGGGTTTCATCGCGAAAGCGGGGTGCCCCTGAGCCCATTGGCGATCGATCCCCAAATCACATGTCCGAGACGACCCAGGGGCCTGGGTCTTCCGTTTGTTGCATATCCCTCCTCCATCATCCCTTACAACAATCTCCTGTTCGTCGGCGCCGGCCAATTCGTGATTGCCGTTGATCCAGGGACGCTGACGGAAGTCGCCAGGTATCAGATGGAAGGCGGCGAGGTGCTGCGCTTCCTGATTGTGGGGTCAATTCTCTACGTCGGGACAGGGAACTATGACGACATGTGTTCCCGGTTGACCGCGTACGCTCTGCCGTCCTGAAGAGAGTTCCGTGGCTGCACGGCATCCTTCGACTGGCTGTTGCGCGGACTTGGGACGGAGCTTCCAGTGAGTTTTTGGCCCTAAACCTTCATTGGGCCTCGATCTGACGCGGGTTGCATGCACCTTCAACTTTGTGCCAAATGTAGGCATGTGATTATTCACACACTTCTT
>DAOOQY010000607.1:0-3626 GCA_035389025.1 Verrucomicrobiota bacterium | reverse complement strand
GCCCTCCAGCGAAGCCGTGGCAAGATACCGTCCGTCAGGCGAGAAGTGGGCGACGGCTGAGTTCTTCCCCAGTTCAAGCAAAGGGTGCCGCTGCTGGAAGTCCGCGCCGTGCCAGCGGGCAATCCGGCCTTGTTCATCCAAGGCCAGGATGCCTTGACCGTCCGGCAGCAGGTTCCAGGCACGCACTGACACCGGCAAGCTCGCGTGGGCCCGGTCACGCCGGAGCGCCGCGGTGTCCCAGACGCACACGGAGCCGTCCTTGGAGCCGCTCACCAGCGTTGTGTTGTCGGGACACAGCGCCAGGCTCCATACTTCAAGGCGGTGCCCGCGCAGGGTGGCCGTGGGACGCAGTTCCAACATGCGCGGGCCTGTCAGGTGGTGCTCGATTCGGCCGTTGCCTGCAACCAAGCCCGGACCGGTTTGGACTGGAAGCGGCGGAGGACTTCCGAGGCTGCCGAGGTCCCACAAATGAATCGTTTGGTCGCCGCTGGCGGAGGCGAGCGTCTCCCCATCCGGCCAAAACAGCAGAGACCGGACGTAAGTGCGGTGGCCCTCGAGTCGGGCCAACTCCCGGCCCGTCGCCACATCCCACAACCGGACCGCCGACTCGACGAACCCGGCACCGGACGCGAGGGTGGTCCCGTCCGGCGAGAACGCCAGCGCAGTGACCTGCTCTTCGGCAACCTGCCAGATGCCGACCTCCCGACCGGAAACGAGGTCCACCACTCGGACCCGGCCGCCAGCCAGCGCCTCGGCGGCCCGGGTGAGATCGCCGGTTGCCGCCACACGCACCCAGAAGGCAGCCCGCCCCGTTGTGCCGGCGGAGGCGGGCACGGTGACCGTCCCCAGTTTGGTGCCTTGCGCGGCATCCCAGAAGCTGAACTCGCCATCGCCGCCTGCCGTTAGCAGCCGAACGCCATCCGCGGAAAAGGTCAGGCCGCGGCACCCACCGCCCACCGGGAGATCGCCCACGATCCGGCGGCTGGCCGTGTCCCACACCCGCACCTCGCCGCCAGACTTTCGCGCTCCGCCGTGAGGCGCACCGCCAGGGGCGAAGAACGCCAGCAGCGGTGCCACAGGCGAGAACGCCAACAGATCACTCGATTCCCCGGGCGGAAAACGGACGACTTCCACCCGCGCCCGCTGGTCCCAGATCGAAAGGCCGCGGTCGCCATACTCTCCCACCGCCACCCACTTGCCGTCACACGACACGCTCAACGCCGCAACCTCGTTGGAAAGCTGACACAGGGTGAACAGGGCGTCACTCCGGCACTGCTGCCAGAGGTAGCGCCACTCCCAGCCCCTCAAATCAGTGGAGAGTGGAGAGTGCTGAGTGGGAAGTGAAGTGCCGGGAGGGACATCAGCTTTTGATTTCACCGTGCGGAACTCTTCACTCGCCACTCCCCACTCTTCACTCGCCTGGGGCCGGTGCCGATTCAACAGTTCCTGCGCCCGGCCAAGATTGTTTGCCGCCAGGGCCTGCTGCACCAGGTTCATGTCGGCGGCGTAGGCCCGACGTTGCGCTGCCAGGGCCTGCACTTCGGCGAACTGCCTCGCGTCATCGGCCTCCCCACGCAAGCGGCTTTGCTCGTGCTCGGCCTCGACCGCACGTCGGTAGGCCGCGCTCTTCTCGAGGAATTGCCAGGTTGAAAGCGCAAGGCCGATCACGAGCGCTGCGGCGAACGCACCAGCCCCGGCGAAAACGAGCTTGTTCCGCCGCACGAGTTTCTGGAACCGGTACTTCGCGCTGGGCGGACGAGCGAGGATCGGTTCGTTGTCCAGATACCGACGGATGTCCAGGGCCAGATCATTCGCCGTCGGATAACGTCGCGTGCGGTCCTTCTCGAGCGCTTTGAGAACGATCCAGTCCAGGTCGCCTCGTAGCAGGATGGCGAGTCTTGCTGGCTCCACCTGCTGACGCTGCGCCGTGGTCGTCCGTTCGGCCTCCGACAATAAGCGCAGGCGGGTCGAGGGCGGCGTCGGTTCCTCCTCCCGGATCGTGCGTCGCATCCCCTCCAAACCGGACGACCACAGCTCCCGCGCGTCGAACGGTGTCTTGCCGGTGAGCATTTCGTACAGCAGCACGCCCAGGCTGTAGATATCGGCGCGCGTGTCAATGTCCAGCCCGCTCATCTCCGCTTGCTCGGGGCTGATGTAGGCCGGCGTGCCGATGAAGGCATGGAACTCGGTAAACAACGTCTTGTCCGTCAGTCGTTGATCGGTGGCCTTCGCGATGCCGAAGTCAATGACCTTGGGCACCGGCACTCCGTCGTGCAGGGTCACCAGGATGTTCGAAGGCTTGATGTCGCGATGGATGATGCCCTTCTGATGCGCATGTTGGATGGCGTGGCAGACCTGGATGAACAGCCCCAACCGCTCGCGCGTGGGCAGGCGGCTCTGGTCGCAGTAATCCGTGATCCGAATCCCGCGCACCAACTCCATCACGAAGTAAGGCCGTCCCGTGGCCGTGCTTCCGGCATCGAGCACCTTGGCGATGTTCGGATGGTCCATCAATGCCAGGGCCTGGCGCTCCGACTCGAAGCGCGCGATCACCGCTTTGGTATCCATCCCGGGCTTGAGGACTTTGAGGGCGACCCGCCGGCGAACCGGGGCCTGCTGCTCAGCCATGAACACCACGCCCACGCCGCCCTCGCCAATCTGCTGCAACAGCCGATAGCGCCCGATCTGCTCCCCGGGCTGCTCGCCAGCGGCGGCAGGGGGTGCACTGCCCGGATGGTGTTGGGTGGGCTCGCCAACGGCTGGCGCACGGATTGCCGGCGATGCCATGAAGCGGTCTTCCTTGTGATGTTCCAGCAACCCCTCGACCGCCGCCCGCAGGGCCGAGTCGTGCGCGCATGCCTCGTCGAGAAACGCCGCCCGTTCACCGGCTGTTTTTCGTTCGAGGGCCTCGAGAAAGACCTCTCGCTCTCTCTTGAGCGATTCTGTACGTTTGCCGTTCATTGCAGCCTGTCCGGGATTCAAGCGAAATCCGGTGCGCCGACCCGCCAATAACTTTCACATCCCGGGCGCGCCGCCAATCCGATTCGTACAGGCCTTCAGACCCCAAGTCGAGGTGGCGTGGTCTTGAAGCTCTCTGCAGTTGAATAGGCGTTCCGAAGGGGCTTGCCGCACGCTCATTTCAGGGGGCTGCAACTGGCCAGAGCTGTGCCAGTGAGACCGCCGACGCCAGGTTGGCTCAGCACCCGGAGGGCGCAGCTTGTGTTCGAAGTGATCCTTCACCGCTCGCTGATCGCCCAGCCGATGGCAGGGCGCACCGCCCCGGTGACCTCGTCCTGCGATACACCAACGAAGCCGCCGGTGAACCGCATGGGAACCTGGGTCTCCAACCACTCCCACGTGAATGGCACACATGAAAGTCCGGTTGGGAAGTCGTTCGACAATGGACCTCCAGCGCGTGGCGCACTCAAGCCGGCTTCCCAACTCGTAAGGTACTCGTTCCGAAACACGCGTGACCCTGGCGTCGGGGCGTCATCGTTCATGAGGTACGGAAACAGCACGTTGATCCAACCTGTCACCCAGGGACCGCCCGATTGACCGCCGGTTTTGTAAAAGGATTGCCAGAAAGCGCGGTCCCCCCCCCCTTGCGCGCTCCTGACGATTCGGTC
>DAOOQY010000606.1:0-3627 GCA_035389025.1 Verrucomicrobiota bacterium | reverse complement strand
GGATCAGGCGCTCGAGTTGACACTCAAAGCGGGCCTGCGATACCTCTACCATGGGGGGCCGTTCCGGACCTGGGGCCATTTCGAACTCCACGCCAACCAGTTTCCGGACGGCTGGCAGAGCATGAAACGCTGCGTCGATCGCGCCCGACAGCAGGGCGTGAGCCTGGGTGTGCATACCCTGTCCAATTTCATCACGCCGAACGACCGCTATGTCACGCCCGTGCCGGACGACCGACTGGCGCGGGTTGGGACATCGGTTCTGACGGATGAGGTCGGCGCGGAGGACAAGGAGATCGGGGTCGAGGATCCCGGCTGGTTCAACCAGATGGGAAACAACACGCTCAAGACCGTGAGGATCGGCCATGAACTGATCCGTTACGGCGGTGTCTCGACGAGTGCGCCATGGCGGCTGCTCGATTGTCAGCGTGCCGCCTGGGGAACAAAGGCCTCGGCTCACGCTACCGGCAGCCGAATTGGGAAGCTGATGGATCATGGCTACCGCGTGTTCCTGACCGACGCCGCCTTGTCGAAGGAGGTGGCGGAGCGCGTGGCGGATTTGTTCAATGAAACCGGTCTGCTCCAGATCTCCTTTGACGGGCTCGAGGGGAATTGGTCGACGGGCATGGGCCAGTACGGGCGCACGCTCTTCACCAAGGCCTGGTACGACCGGCTCTCGCCGGAACTGCAGGGACGCGTCATCAACGACGCCAGCAATCCGGGCCATTTCAACTGGCACATCTACACGCGGATGAACTGGGGAGAACCCTGGTACGCCGGGTTTCGGGAAAGCCAGACGCAGTACCGGCTCAAGAACCAGCGCTACTATGCACGCAACCTGATGCCGCGCATGCTGGGCTGGTTCCAGATGGGCGCCGAGACCAGTCTTGAAGACGCCGAGTGGTTGTTGGCGCGCGCTGCCGGGTTCGACGCCGGCTTCTGCCTGGTGACCAGCCCGGGCACGGTGCGCCAGAACGGGCTGGGCGAGCGGATCCTCGAATCGATCAAGCAGTGGGAGACGGCGCGCCTGGCGGGTGCTTTTCCAGAGGAACTCAAGCCGGCGCTGCAGGACATTGCGCGGGAGTTCGAACTCGAGGCGCGTGGGGCGAAGTCGTGGCAGTTGACGCCCGTTCACTCGATGAAACTGGCGCACACGCGCCGGGAACAACCGGGCCAACCGACCTCGCTGACAGGCACATTCGACAATCCGCATGCGGGGCAGACCTTGCAGTTCATTGTGCAGGCGAGCGGCAAGACCGAGGCAGCCGGGTTGACGATCGAGATCGAAGGAGCCGAGGCGCTTGTGCTCACCGACCCGATCCAGGCCGGTCAGATTCTTGAATACACAGGCGGCGATGCGGCTGTTCTCTACGACCGGCACTGGAAGCGATTGGGCACGGTGGCCGTGGCGGCGGATCGGCTGCGCGTCGGCCCCGGCAAGAGCGGCATTCGACTCGAGTGCCGGTTCGGCGCAGGCGAAGAGCCGGCGTTGAAATGCGAGTGGCGCACCCGCGGCGCGCCAATCCGAATCTGAAACCGCGGCTGGACTCTGGCCCTCGACGCGCGGCGGCCTGTTGGGGTAGAGTGCGCCGCATGAGACGTCCATCCGCCTTCGGTTTCACGCTCATCAAGAGCCAGGCGATCCTGATTTGGATCGTCTTCTGCTTCGCGTGCAACCGCCCTTGTGCAGTCCGCGCCGCGGAATCGCACCGGACTTTTCAGAATCCGCTCCTGCCCGGCAACCTTGCCGATCCGGCCGTGATTCGGCATGGCGGCATCTTCTATTTGTACGCGACCGGCGAGGTCGACGGTGACAACGGCACGCGCGCGTACACGTCGACCAATCTTGTGGATTGGGAGAGGGGGCCGGTTGTCTTTCGTCCGGGGAAGCCGCATGTGTGGGCCCCCGACGTCTGGCGCGACCCGGCATCGGGACGGTTCTATCTCTATTACACGGTCGACCAGACGGTGGGCGTGGCCGACGCGGACAATCCGCTCGGGCCGTTCACCATGCGGCGCAAGTTTTTCGACCAGGCGATCGACGCCCACCTGTTTCGCGACGAGGACGGGCGGCTTTATCTTTACTATGTGCAGTTGCCTGGATTCCGCATTTCGGTCCAGGCGATGAGCGGTCCGTCCGAGCCTGCCGGGGAGCCCAGGCTTCTGCTGCGTCCGGAGTCGGAGTGGGAGAAGCGCAGCGGGCAGGTGACCGAGGGCCCGTGGATCATCAAGCATGCGGGGCGGTACTATCTGATGTACAGCGGGTCGGGCGCGGACACCCCCAACTACGCCGTCGGCTGCGCGATTGCGGACAGTCCCCTGGGGCCGTTCACCCGGGCGCCGCACAACCCGATTGTTCAACGTTCGGAAGGTCTATTTGGCCCCGGGCACGGCTGCGCGATCCAGGATGACGCCGGCCAGTGGTGGCATGTGTACCATCAAAAGGCGAATGACCGCGTCGAGTGGAAGCGTTTTCTCTGCATGGATCGTCTCTGGTTCGATCCCGAGGGGCGGTTGTTCGGACGCGCCACGCGCGGGCAGGCGCAGCCTGCGCCGGTGATTCGCGCGGACGCGGCCGGTCCGGCCCAATAGATCGCCGGTGGAGAATTCCGGTCACCACGAGCGTTCGATTTCCTCGAGACTGCGGCCTTTGGTTTCAGGGACGAAGCGCGCGACGAAGACAATCGCGATCACACACATGCTGCCGTAAGCCCAGAAGGTCGCGGCGCTGCCGATGCGCTCGACCAGGATGGGGAAGGTCTGGGAGACGAGGTAGCAGGCGGCCCAGACCGCGCTGGTGGCCACGGCCATCGCCCGGCCTCGAGTGCGTGTGGGGTAAATCTCCGAAATCACCACCCAGCCCACCACGCCCATCGAGACGGCGAAACTGCCGACGTAGACCAGCACGCCGAGGAGCAACGCGTGTCCGGTCGCGCCTGTGTGGAAGGCATAGCCGACGCCCGCCAAAGCCAGTCCCATGCAGGTGGCTCCGATGAGGAGGAGCGGCTTCCGTCCCAAACGGTCCACGACCGCCATCGAGATCAAGGTGAAGACCAGGTTGGTCAGGCCGATCCAGACCGTGTCGTTGTAGGCCGCGGACGCGGCCGCACCCGCCTGTTTGAAAATCTCGGGCGCGTAGTACATGATCGCGTTGATTCCCGTGATCTGGGTGAGAACGGCGAGCGTGACGCCGACCGCCAATGCCCGCCGCAATCCCGGTTTGAGGAGATCGGAAAACGACCCGCCTTCGAGGGCGAGCGCTTCGCGAATCTGCCCGAGTTCCATCTGGGCTGCGGTCGTCCCGGCCACACGGGCAAGCACCGCGCGCGCCGCGTCCTCGAGCCCCTGTTTGCACAGCCAGCGCGGGCTTTCCGGCACGGGCAGAATCAGAACCAGGAACGCGAGGGCGGGGAACGCGCCCACGGCGAACATCCATCGCCATTTGGAGGCGTCGGACAGTTCCGTGTGAAGGATCAGGCTGTTACTCGAGAATGCGCCGAGAATGCCGAGCACGATCGCCAGTTGCAGAAGCGCCACCAGCCGGCCACGGATTTGGGGCGGAGAGACCTCGGCGATGTAGAGCGGCGAGATAAGCGAGGCGATGCCAATCCCGAGTCCTCCCACCAACCG
>DAOOQY010000605.1:0-3633 GCA_035389025.1 Verrucomicrobiota bacterium | reverse complement strand
AGCGAGCCAAATCCCCTCCAGCAAAATCGGAATTAGTTTTTGCACAGACCCTAAGCTGCTTTCTTGAACGGTTCGAGGTCCTCGCCCTGGCGGACCAGGCGGGCGCTGTTGAAGACGACGATGAGGGACCCTGCGTTGTGCATGACGGCGGCGACGATCGGGTTGATGTAGCCGAAGGCGGCGAGGGTCTGGCCGCCAATGACGAAGCAGATGCCGAAGAGGAAGTTCTGGTTGATGACATTGCGCGTCATCCGGGAGAGCTTGACCAGGAAGGGCAAACGCCGGAGGTCGTTGTTCATGAGCGCAATGGTCGCGCTGTGAATGGCCACTTCGCTGCCGGCGGCGCCCATCGCGATGCCGATGTCGCCGGCGGCCAGCGCCGGGGCGTCATTCACGCCGTCGCCCACCACCGCCACGCGGTAGCCCTTGCCCTTGGTCTTGCGGACGTAATCGACCTTGTTCTGCGGGAGGCACTCGGCCAGGACCTCCTCGCATCCGATCTCGCGGGCCACGCGCGCGGCAACAGGCTGACGATCGCCCGTAACCATCGCGACCCGCCGCACGCCGGCATCGAGCAGGTGAGCGAGGGAATCGCGGGCTTCCGGACGAATCTCGTCGCGCAATCCGATCCAGCCCACGAAACGGCCATCCCGAGCCACAAACAGGATGCTGAATCCCTCCGCCTCGCTCAGGTCGACCGATTTCAACACGTCCTCCTGGATTCCATTGTCCTTCAGCCACTGGGCGCGACCGATGACCATGCGGCCGCCGTCGACGCTGGCCTTCACGCCCCGTCCGGCGGTCTCGGAGAAATCCTGCGGCTCGATCAGCGGCACGCCGACTTCCTCGGCCAATTGAAGCAGGGCCTTGGCCGTCGGGTGATTGCTGTACTTCTCGGCCGATGCGGCGTAGCGCAACAGTTCGGCCGGCTTGATTTCGCCGACCGGGGCCAGCCGGCTCACGGCCAGTTTGCCCGTGGTCAGCGTGCCCGTCTTGTCGAAGATGAAGGAATTGATGCGGGCCGCCAACTCGAGGTCGGCGACGTTCTTCACCAGGATGCCGAGCCGGGCGGCGGCGGAAAGGGCGGCCACCATGGCGGTGGGCGACGCCAGGATGAAGGCGCACGGGCAGGAGATCACCAGCACCGCGATCACGCGGTCCAGACTGTGGGTGAAGGCCCAGACCAAGGCGCCGATCACAAGGACCAGCGGCGTGTAATACACCATGTACTGGTCCACGATCCGGGCCAGCGGGAACTTGGTCTGCTCGGCGGCGAGGATGAGATGGTGCACGCGCCCCAGCGCGGTGTCCTCTCCGGCGCTGGTGACGCGGATATCGAGCACGCTGGTGAGGTTCTGGGTTCCGGCAAACACCTGGTCGCCCGGGGTCTTGTCGGCCGGCAGCGACTCGCCGGTGATGGTGGCCTGGTTGATCGACCCCTGGCCCGACACGACTACGCCGTCGGCCGCCACGTTGTCTCCCGGCCGCACACGGATCAGGTCGTCCACCTTGAGGTCCTGGACCGGGACCTCCTCCTCCTGGCCGCCGGGCAGGAGCCGGCGCGCCTTGGTTGGAGTCAATTGGATCAGGGATTCGATCGAAGCCCGCGCGCCGGCGGCGGTGCGGGTCTCGATGATTTCGCCCAGGAGCATGAAGAAGGCGACGATGCCGGCGGTTTGGTAATTGCCGGCGCTCTGGAGATCGCCGCTGGCGAACGAGGCGAGCACGGCGATGCTGACCAGTTCGTTGATGCTCAGCGAACCGCGGCTCAGGTCGCGGAACGAGGTCATGATGATCGGCGCCCCGAGAATGACGGCCCCGATCATGGCGCTGAAACTCGCCACCACACGGCTCCCCGGGAACAGCAGGTCGAGCAGATACGAGTTGATGATGAAGATCATGCCGATGAGCGTCTGGGAGAGCTTCACCGGGATGTGCTCGTGATGATGCGCGTGCCCGCTGTGATCGTGGTGATCGTGGTGATCGTGGCAGTGGTCGCACGCCGCCTCGGCGCGGCTGATGAGAGAGGTGACCTGCATGGTGTTGCGAAAGGATAAGGCTTCAGGAATGAACCTGCGCGGTTCCCGCCGGCGTCCGCGGCGCGGCTGCGGCGTGCGAACGGTTCGCGGGAACGGCAAGGAACAGTCTCATGGCGTGGAGGTGGTTTGGGCCTTCTCGGGCTCGCGGCTCAATTGCAGGCGGAGTTCCTGGAAGCCCTCGGGCAGCGTGAACTTGACGTTGGCGTTGGTGAGGACCCGTTGCAGACGGGTGGCCAGGAGCCGCTCCTTGAACAGGTGCGGATCGGCGCGGTAACTGGGGAGTTGGTCTTTGAAAACCTGGGCGGTGGCCGCGACCGCGGCGACCATTTGGTTGCTGCTGACCAGGCCGGCATTGACGATTGCATTGGACTGGCCGAGGGTGCGGTTGACCAGTTCGTCGCGGTAACTCAAGGCTTTGCTGATCTCGGTGCTGCGGATTTGCTCGGCCTTGTTCACATCTTCGAATGCGCCGCGCACGTCGATCGGGGTCTTCGTCTCGACGTCGCTCGGTTCGAGTGTGATTCCCAGGTTGGCCGCCTCGGTCAGTTGGGCGACGCGTTGGATCACCGTGTCCCGAAAGGCGAGCTTGTCTCTGTACAGCGCCGCCTCCGCCGTGTAGCGGGCGGACGCATAGATGATCGCGTTGTTGACGATGTTGGTCAGGATGCGCTCGACATGCGCGAAACCGAACGCGTACTGGAGGGGATCGGTGATCCGGTATTTCACGCTGGCCCGGACGTGGATAATGTTGCCGTCCGCGGCCAGGGTGTAGCCGTCGGCTTCGGGGCGCAAATACCCGTAGGCCATCGGCTCCTCATTCATCGCCTCCATCTCGGGTGTGGTGGCGTGCCAGCCGGCGGTCGAGGTGGCGGTCTGGCTCTGGCCGACGCGAATCCGGACCTTTTCGTTGATGGGATAGGGCCAGGCCCAGTGCCAGCCCGGCTGGAGCAACTGGTCCTTGCCGACTCCGACCGGCTTGCCGAAGAGGAGTTTGACAACCACCTCGTTGGGCTCGACCACGAACATGCCCGAGCAGAGAAAGAGCAGGACCAACCCAAGCATCAGCACCTTCAGAATGCGGAAGCTGCTTCGCAACGCCTCGGACAAGGCGGTCGAACTCGCGTCCTCGAATGTGCTCGGGGACCGCTCGGGGGGACCGGTCTCGGACGGTTGGGGCGGGCTCGGCGGGACGGGAGGCAATGGCGGTGTCTGGTTCATGGCGGGCTCATCCAGTGCGACTACTTGCCGGCCTCGGGCACGCGCGGCTGGGCCCGCAACAGATCGAAGGGCGCCGTGCGCGTGTCGAGGACAAGCGTGGCGCGGTCCTTGACCGCCAATTCGAGGGCTTCGAGCTTGAGCAGAAAGACCGCCAGTTCCGGGTCCTCCTCGAAGGTCTTGAGCCACCGCGACGCCTCCCTGTCGGCTTCGCCCCGGATGATGGTGGCCTTCTTCTCGGCCTCGGCCAGCATTTTGTCGCGCTCGAGGTTGGCCTCGGACACGATCCGAATCGCCTCGCCGGCCCCCTCGCCCTGGAACTTCTTCACGAGCTGATCCCGCTCGGCCTTCATCCGCTCGAAGACCTTCTCGGTGATGC
>DAOOQY010000604.1:0-3635 GCA_035389025.1 Verrucomicrobiota bacterium | reverse complement strand
AGGACTTGGCCGCCGATCCCACCGCTTGGCCAATGTCACCCAGGCAGTTCTGACAGGGTGCGTCCGAGTTGAAGGCGTCAAGGTAAGCGGCGGCATACAACGTGGGCGACGAGGACGACCTTTTGGCGAGGGCGGCGCCGACGCACGTGGCGGGGCCGGTATTCGTGAAGGTGTGGGTCTGATAGTACATGGCGTTGGTCACCTCGACGAAAGGCGAGGGCGCGTCATCGTCGATTTCGGTGCGGCTCCACTCGATGCGGCAGGCGTTGAGCCGCGCGCACGAGGTGGGGCCGTCGGTGTCGAGCCGGCCCAGGTGGACCGGGTGATTGGTGGTGAGCGTTCCCAGGATGGGCTCGATGCAGGTGAGGCACCCGCCGCTTCCGTTGGTGCTCAGGAGTCTCGTCAAGTACAGCGACCAGCACTCGAGCTGGGCGGGCAGATGGCCGCGGTTGACGATGCGCAGCCGCCAGGGGTCGTCCGTCAGCGCAGAATAGTCCTTGCCTACGAACCCATCGAGGGGCTCGATCGGACGGTAGGCACCGGCGAACGGCGGCGCAGCCCGAGTGATCGGGGTGCGGGCGGTGTCGGTGAAGGTGGTTCGCATGCGGTCGGCGCAGCCCGCGCCGTAGGCGTCGTTGGTGCCGCCGAGGGCGCGGCTCAGCAGGACGGTTTGGCCATCGTAGGCCACGAGGGCAAGCTCGATGTCGCCGATGTTGGCGTGGGTGAGGTGGAGCGAGGCCTGGACGGCTTCGATCGTGCCGTAGAAATAGTCGTCGTCCATGGGCACGTCGACGGTCATTCGCCCGGGGATGGTCTGGGGCGTGGAATTGTCGAATCGCTTCGTGGGGCCGGGAGTGCCAACGGCGACCTGGACGGCGGCTGAGAACGGCGGGGCGTCGGCCGTGGCAAAGGTCACTTCGAGGTGCTCATCGCCCTCGATGTGTGTGAAGGTGCTCACCTGAAAGGGCGTGAGGTTCACAGCCACGCCACCGGGGGGGATGTCGGGGTAGAGCGACTCCGGTTGGGTGACCAGGATGCTGCCCGATGGTGACGAGAGCACCGCCCGGATGCCGGTCAGCGGAATTGCGAGTGTATTGGTGAATGGGATGAAGAGGGCATCGCATTCGAGCGCGTTGAGTCGGCCCGGCACGACGTTGTTGCCGACGATCTGGGGCGGACCGCTTTGCAGCGGCGGATTCACCAGCGTCAGTGCGACTTGCTGATAATAGTGATCGGGCCGAGCGTTGTAGCTGATGCGGAACGAGAAGGGCGGCATGGACAGCACCGCGCCCTCCGGGAGGCCCGTGAAGCGTCCCTGGATGCGGAGCGGATCGTCTTGATCAGAATACGCTATCGACAGGGGAACGCCTTCCGCCGGGACCGCATCGAGCGCGACCTCGATCGTGCAGTTCGTGATGGTCATTCTGTCGTCACCGCCCACATAGTTGCCGATGTACACACTGTCGTGCAGCGCTGGGTCGGCCGCGCCCTGGATGTCTATCGCCACCACCGCGTTGGATTCCAGCACCAGATGTCCGAAGGTTAGGGTGCCCGTCCGCCCCCCCAGTCCATCACCCGGAGCGAGCCGGCCGCCCGAAACGGTGACGTACGGCAACAGACCAACGCCGGAGAGAGTGGCGCCGGGCAAAACGCGCAAGTTGCCGAAATACACCTGGCCGTTCACACACAGGGTGCCGGCTTCGATTGTCCACACATTCTCCTCGCGCAGGAGCGCGCGCGCCGCGTCCCCGAGCGTGAGTTGTCCCGAACCGCGCTTGGCGAGGCGCAGGTTGTGGTTGCTGCTGTGCAGCTCTCCGTCGAACGTTGTCGATGCGTTGTTGGCGCCAATGACCAGGGCCGTGGCGTTGGTTTCCGATCCGAATCGAACGCGACCTTCGCCCGCCAGCGAGCCGAGGGTCTCCTCACCGCCGCCCTCGGCCAAGAGCGAGCCCGACCAATACAGCATTACCGGCGCGAGGGCGCTGATTTGCGGCAGGTTGGTGAGCGTCAATCCGACGTACACGGGGGCGTCGGTGTCGGCGTCCCCCACCACCAGCGGTCCCGGGATAGCCCCGTGGGCAGCGGTCTTCCGGCACTCGCCATCGCCACCTTTGAACCACGTCGTGCCCTTGTACGTGTTCGGCGCTGCGCCCGACAGGATGACCTTGCCTGGGCCCTCGAAGGTCAGGTCGCCGACGCCGGCGATCTGGCCAGAGAGGTGGAGCACGTTGTTGGTGGCCACACCCACCCGAGCGGCGCTTTTCAAACCGATCGGACCGGTCCAATAGTTGGTGTCACCCCCCGCCCACAACGCTGGGAATTCAGGGCGCCCGGCGCTGTCGAGCGTGAGGGCTTCGTGGGCAATGCCGATGCCCGGGTCGAGCACAAGCCCGCCGCTGTTCAGCACCAGCGTGCCGCCCACACCGGTGCCGAGGGCGTTGTTGTGTCCGACGCGCACCTGGCCAGTCTGGATCGAGATGTTCCCCGTGAACGAGTTCGAGGCTGTCAGACTCATCTCACCCGAGCCGGTCTTAATGATCGAACCATCGCCCTGGACCTGGGCCGAGAGGACAAAATCGACCGGGTCGCTCAACACTGCGAACTGATCGCCGACATTGAAGGTGTGGACGCCGCCCAACAGCAGGACGCCGTCGAGGCTGGCAGTCGCCGTGACGCTTGGGCCGAACTGGACGGTGAGGTTGGCGCCGTCCACCAGGTTCAGGCGGCCGGGCGGGGGCGCGCTGACGTCGCCGCCGTCGACCAGGACCAGGTCGGAGATGCTGTCGTTGAAACCGTTGAGGTTCCAGCGACCATGGCGGCGCACGGTGACACGGTCGACCTCGGAATTCCCAAGATGAACGGCCTCGGCCTCGGCGCCGAAGCCGCCAACGATGAGGCGCTGGGGGATACTGTTGCCGGCCGTCCGGTTCATATCGAGCCGCCCCGCGCCCACATAGACATCGCCCTCGAATGTATTGGTGGCGCCGCCGGTCAGAGCGAGGTTGCCCTCCCCGATCTTGGTGAGGTCGCCACTGCCGATGATGGCGCCGGTGACCGTTAGGGTGCGGTTGGTTTCGACGAAGATCACCGTGTCGCTGGCCAGCGTCATGGTGTTGGGCAAAGTGGCATCCCCGTACGCCTGAAGAGCCCCGTATCCGAGCAGGCCGCTCCCGCCGAGGGTGAGCGGCTCGTTGAGGCTGGTCACCGACGGCTGCAGGTTCAGCGTGCCGCCGGGCTGGACGGTGGTGTTGCCGGTTATGGCGCCCAACGCGAAATTGCCGTCGGCAAACAACAAGCCGTGCTCGACCACGACCGGGCCGGCGAAGGTATTAATCCCTTGCAGCTTGAGGTTGCCTCCCCCGCGCAGGGCAAGGCCTCCCTCCTGGATCATGGCCGGCACCAGCACGTTGCCGTTGGTGGTCACGGCGAAGACCGTGGACGCCGCCAGCTTCAGGTTCCCCGCGATGCTCCCCACCGCAAACTCGGCGGCGGCGACCTGGTTCGACACCCCGAGAAAACCAGCCCCGCTCTCCACGTGTCCGTGCTGCGCGGCGAACCCCCCCACGAACTCGAGTTCGCCGATCCAATCCGCCCGGCCATTGAGATCGAGCACGCTGCGCAGGTGTAGCGTCACC
>DAOOQY010000603.1:0-3635 GCA_035389025.1 Verrucomicrobiota bacterium | reverse complement strand
CGGGCTCTCGCGCGATCGGGCGGGCTTCGAGGTGCGTGACGTGCATCCGTCCCATTATGGGCGCATTTGCCCCATCGAGACGCCGGAAGGGCCGAACATCGGACTGATCGCGTCGCTGGCCACATTCGCCCGGGTGAATGACTTCGGGTTCATCGAGACCCCGTATCGGAAGGTCGAGAAGGGGCGGGTGACCAGTCACATCGAGTACCTCACGGCCGATCGGGAGGAGCAGTTCATTATTGCGCAGGCAAACGCTCCCGTGGACGACAAGGGGCACTTCACAACCGACAAGGTGCCTTGTCGGTGCAAGGGAGAGTTTCTGGACGTCGAAGGGTCGCGTGTCGATTACATGGACGTGTCGCCCAAGCAATTGGTGTCGGTGGCGGCGGGCCTGATTCCCTTCTTGGAGCACGACGACGCCAACCGCGCGCTGATGGGCTCGAACATGCAGCGCCAGGCCGTGCCGCTTCTGGTGAACGAAACGCCGCTGGTGGCCACCGGCATCGAGGAGAAGGTGGCGCGCGACTCGAAGGCGGTGCTGATTGCCGAGGAGGCGGGCAAGGTGGCTTCGGTCACCGCGTCGCAGGTGGTGGTGACCTCGGACGGCAAGCTTCCCGAGGGCAAGAAACGGCTTCGGCACGATCCCGGCGCGGGCGTCTGTCTCTATCCGATCCGCAAGTTCATGCGATCCAATGCGGCCACGTGCATCAATCAGAAGGTGGTGGTTCAGAAAGGGGACGCGATCCGCAAGGGGCAGGTGATTGCCGATGGTCCCTGCACGCGGGATGGCGAACTGGCGCTGGGACGCAACGTGCTCGTCGCGTTCATGCCCTGGAACGGCTACAACTTCGAGGACGCCATTCTGCTCAGTGAGCGCATCGTCAAGGACGACGTGTTCACATCGATTCACATCGAGGAATTCGAGGTCTCGGCCCGCGACACCAAGCTGGGCCCCGAGGAAATCACGCGGGATATACCGAACCTGGGCGAGGAAGCGCTGAAGAACCTGGGCCTGGACGGCGTGATCCGGATCGGTGCGGAAGTCAAGCCCGGCGACATCCTGGTGGGCAAGATCACGCCCAAGAGCGAAACCGAACTGGCTCCGGAGGAGCGCCTCTTGCGGGCGATTTTCGGCGAGAAAGCGGCGGATGTCAAAGACACGTCGCTGAAGGTCCCGTCCGGCACCTACGGCATCGTGATGGACGTGAAGCTGTCCTCGAAGAAAGAGAGCGACAAGGACAAGGAGGCCAAGCCGACCGTGGGCGAGGCGAAGAAACAGGCGCGGCAGGTCGAGGAGGAGCATCGTCAGAAGACCGAGGAGTTGCGGGAGCAACTGACGGAGGCGTTGAGCAACATTCTGCTGGGCGAGAAGATTCCGCTGGACGTGGTGAACTCGGAGACGGGTGAGATCATCATTCCGGCGAACCGGAAGATCACAAAGACCCTCCTGCGCAAGCTGGCGCAGGTCTACGATCGCATCGAGATCGATCCGTCCCCGATCCGGAACAAGATCAACGAGATCATTGGCGGCTTCAAAAAGAAGTTCGACGATCTCCAGATGCAGTTTGACGAGGAGATGGAGCGCGTCGAGGCGGGCGACGATCTGGACACCGGGATCATCAAATCGGTCAAGGTCTACATTGCCTCGAAGCGCAAACTCTCCGTGGGCGACAAGATGGCCGGGCGGCACGGAAACAAGGGCGTGGTGGCCAGGATTGTTGCCGAGGAGGACATGCCGTTTCTGGCGGACGGGCGGGCGGTGGACATTGTCCTGAATCCGCTGGGGGTGCCCTCGCGGATGAATGTGGGGCAGGTTCTCGAGACGCACCTGGGCTGGGCGGCGCATCAGTTGGGTCTGAGGTTCTCGACACCGGTCTTTGACGGCATCAAGGAAAAGGATATCCGGACCTACCTCAAACAGGCCGCCGCCAAGCAGCGCGAGGCGGCGGAGGGTTTGCTGGTGGCTGAGAACGGCAAGTCGATCCTCTACGACGGTCTGACGGGAGAGCCGTTCGATCAGGAAATCGTGGTGGGTTACATTTACATGATGAAGCTCGGTCACCTGGTGGCCGACAAGATTCACGCGCGGGCCGTGGGGCCGTACTCGCTTGTGACGCAGCAGCCGCTGGGCGGCAAGGCGCAGTATGGCGGACAACGGTTCGGCGAGATGGAGGTCTGGGCCATGGAGGCCTACGGGGCCGCGTACACGCTCCAGGAGTTGCTCACGGTGAAGTCCGACGATGTCCAGGGGCGCACGCGGATTTATGAGAGTATCGTCAAGGGCGACAACGCCCTGGAAGCCGGCATTCCGGAGTCGTTCAACGTCCTGGTCAAGGAGATGCAGTCTCTGGGTCTGGACGTGAAGGTCGGTTATACGAATCCGGTGGATCAGGCCGCCCAACCCACGGCCCTGGGAATGCTGGGTTGAGGAGCGGTGATCGGTTCAAGCCTTTGACCCCATTTGTCTATGTTGAGCACCAAAGAGTCAGCACGCGAGCTGTTGGGCCTCGAGAAGGTCAACCTGGTCGATTACGTGGCCATCAGCGTGGCTTCGCCCGAGACCATTCGTTCCTGGTCCAAGGGCGAAGTCAAGAATCCCGAGACGATCAACTACCGCACGTTCAAGCCCGAGAAGGGCGGCCTTTTCTGCGAACGCATCTTTGGCCCCGTCAAGGATTGGGAGTGTTCCTGCGGCAAGTACAAGCGCATTAAGCACCGGGGCGTGGTGTGCGACCGGTGCGGCGTCGAGGTCACGCTCTCCCGCGTCCGTCGGGAGCGAATGGGGCACATCGATCTGGCGGTGCCGGTGTCCCACATCTGGTTCTTCAAGTGCATGCCTTCGCGGATCGGGCTGATGCTCGACATGACAGCCCGCAATCTCGAGCGCGTGATCTACTACGAGGACTATCTGGTCATCGACGGCGGCGACACGCCGCTGGTCCGCCACCAGTTGCTCAGTGAAATGGAGTACCGCGAGGCCCGCGAGACCTACGGCCCGGAGGCGTTTACGGCCAAGATGGGGGCCGAGGCGGTCCGGGATGCACTCCAGAACATCGAGTTGCAGAAGACCATCGACGAACTGCAACAGGCGATGACCGAGACGCGCAGCAAGCAAATCCGCAAGAAGCTTGCCAAGCGGATCAAGCTCTTCCAGGGATTCCTGACCTCTCGAACCCGTCCGGAGTGGATGATCCTGACCGTTCTGCCGGTTATTCCGCCTGACCTGCGTCCGCTGGTGCCGCTCGAGGGCGGACGCTTTGCGACCTCCGATCTCAACGATCTTTACCGGCGGGTGATCAATCGCAACAACCGCCTCAAGAACCTCCTTCAGCTCAAGACCCCGGAGGTCATCATCCGCAACGAGAAGCGGATGCTCCAGGAGGCGGTGGATGCCCTGTTCGACAACGGGCGCCATGGCAGGGCCGTCACCGGGGCGGGCAACCGCGCCCTGAAATCGCTCTCCGACATGCTCAAGGGGAAGAGCGGGCGATTCCGTCAGAACCTCCTGGGCAAACGGGTGGATTACTCCGGACGCTCTGTCATTGTGATTGGTCCGGAACTGAAGCTGCACCAGTGCGGTCTGCCCAAGAAGATGGCCCTGGTGCTTTTCGAGCCGTTCATTATCCGGCGTTTGA
>DAOOQY010000602.1:0-3642 GCA_035389025.1 Verrucomicrobiota bacterium | reverse complement strand
ACCCGCATAGCAATCATCCTGCGAGGTCTGACCGCCCTGGGCACCGATGGGGTGTCAAATATGCGGGTTAGGCGCGGACACAACTCAACTCAAAGGCAACCTGCATGAGCAATCACGCTATTGCCGCGAATTCGGCCGCTGGGGCGGCACCGCCGAAACGCTTGGCTTTCTTCGAGCGCTATTTGACCGTATGGGTGCTGGTCTGCATGGCGGTTGGTGTGGCCTTCGGCAAACTGCTGCCCGGTGTCACGGCAGCATTGAGCAAGTTGGAGTTCGGTCAAGGCTCGCAGGTGGACGTACCGATTGGGGTGCTGCTCTGGTTGATGATCTATCCGATGATGTTGAAAGTGGATTTCAGCGCCATCGGCGGCATCGCGAAACGACCCAAGGGCCTGCTGGTGACGCTTTTCGTGAACTGGTTGGTGAAGCCGTTCAGCATGGCGTTGCTGGCATGGGTGTTCATGCAGCATGTGTTCGCGGTGTGGATCAGCCCGGAGATGGCGAGAGAATACACGGCTGGGCTGATCATCCTGGCGGCGGCGCCCTGCACGGCCATGGTCTTCGTCTGGAGCTACCTCACCGATGGCGACCCGGCCTACACGCTGGTTCAGGTGGCGGTCAACGACCTGATCATGCTGGTGGCCTTCGCGCCCATCGTCATGTTCCTGTGCGGTGTGGCCGACGTCATTGTGCCGGGCAAGGTGTTGATTACCTCGGTGGTGGTGTTCATCGTCATTCCGCTGACGGCGGGGTGGCTCACACGCACGAGCTTGCTGAAGTCGCACGGCCAGGGATGGTTCGACCAGAAGTTCCTGCCCAAGTTCCATCCGGTGATGATTGGGGCGCTGCTACTGACGCTGGTGCTGATCTTCGCGTTCCAGGCGGAGAACCTGACGACGCGTTGGCTTGCGGTGCTGCTGATTGCCGTGCCCATCATCATCCAGGTCTATTTCAACTCCTCGCTGGCGTATCTGCTGATGCGCTGGTTCAAGGTGCCGCACAACGTGGCGTCGCCGGGGGCGTTGATTGGGGCGAGCAACTTCTTCGAGCTGGCGGTGGCGGTGGCCATCACCCTGTTTGGCGCGGGTTCGGGCGCCGCGCTGGCGACGGTGGTGGGCGTGCTGGTCGAGGTGCCGGTCATGCTGTCGGTCTGCAACGTCTGCAACCGGACACGCCATTGGTTCGCCCAAGCGTGAGCTGAACGAGGCCAAGTCGGGGAAGGGTCGGGGGCTAGACGGCTCGACTGCTGGCTTGACCGCGGAGATTGGTCTCGCGTCGCACGGGCGCTGGCTGGTCCGGACCGCGCACAGCGTCGGACTGGCGCCCGCGCTCTGAGTCCACGCTTCCAACGAGGGTGCGCGGCGTGCTACGCTCCCTCCCGTGAAGAGAATTGGCCAGAGCTTGAGACTTGATGGATGACCCCGAGCCCCAGTGCGTTCCGTCGTCCGCTTGATGGTCGAGATGATCGAACCTCACGGCGGGAAGGTGTTCGACCCGGCGTGCGGTTCGGGCGGCATGTTTGTGCAGTCGGCCCATTTCATTGCGGAGCACCAAAGGGAACTCGAGCACGCCGACGCCGATGTCTTCGTCTATGGCCAGGAGAAGACGATCGAGACCGTCGACCTGGCCAAGATGAACCTCGCGGTGAACGGCCTGCGCGGCGAGATCAAGAAGGCCAACACCTACTACGAAGACGCCTTCGGCAGTCCCGGCGCGTTCGACTACGTGCTGGCCAATCCGCCGTTCAACGTGGACGACGAGCCCGGGAAACAAGCCGTGAAGGGGCTGGTCGCCCAGTGGGCCGGGCTCGAGAAACTCCAGGGCCGGTGGGGGCAGTATCGGGACGGACCCGACGGACGGAACGGAGGGAGAAACGTGGACGCCAAGAACAAGGCGCAGCGCCAGCTGCGCGAGGCCATCGATCCCTTCTTCGCCGCGCTGCACGAAAATCTGAGGCAACTGGACAAGATCGTCCGCCAGCACGAGAGGCAACAGGCTGAGCATGCCCATGCGTGGTCTTGGTTGTTCCTCACCCTGTTTCAGCCGTCCACCGTCGATTTCGCCTCCCTGATCTGCAACGGCTCTGACCGGCCCTACGCGGTCTGGAACAAGGGAATGGAGCGTATGAAGATGCTCCGCCCCGAAGGTGAGTTGCTGCGGAAGTTCGAGACGATGGTGGGGCCCATCTTGGATTCGATTGTCAGTTTCTATTTCATTCAGCAGAAGCTGGTGGCTTGCCGCGACCTGCTTATCCCCCGTCTGCTCTCCGGGAGACTCTCGGTCGAGCACCTTGACATTCGGTTTCCGCCGGGCATGGTGGCGGAGGAGGTATGAACACACCGAAAGGACCCAACATGCCGGGCGACGCGGGATCGCGCGGGGGCAAGGCGATGTCCTCGAAGGCGGCGGAGAAGGTGTATGGGCGCCACAGCGGCTATCGGAAGCTTAAGGCGTATCAGGTCGCGGAGTTGCTGTACGACTTCACCTGCCGCTTTTGCGACCGCTATCTGCCCAAAAGCGATCGCCATCACGATCAGATGGTGCAGGCTGCGCGGAGCGGTTACCAGAACATCGCCGAGCGCATCGAGGAGCGCGCGGCCAACCTGGGTGCGATCCTGGCCGCCCAAGCCCATTGGCTCACCGAGCGCCTGTTGGACCGGCACGCCCGGGACTTCGAAAGCGGCGGCGGCTTCTCGGAACGCCTCTACCGCGTCCGCACGGGCAGGAGCCCGCGCTCCGTTTCGTCCGTTCCGTCCGAACCCCCACCCCAGCAGACGGACGAAACAGACCAGACCGACAAGCCGAATGCCTAACTTCATCTCCGAGGAGCAAATCGAGCGGGCGCTGGGCCAGAATTACCCGGAACTGTCGCCCCGCAGCGACATCATCGTGTTGGTGGACGAAGCCCACCGCACCCAATACCGGCGGTTGGCGGAGAACATGCGCGAGGGCTTGAAGAACGCCCACTACTTCGCCTTCACGGGCACGCCGCTCCTGGGGTTCGAGCGCAAGACCAACCAGTGGTTCGGCGATTACGTTTCAGAATACGGCTTCCAGCAGTCCGTTGACGATGGCGCCACCCTGCCGTTGTTCTACGAGAAGCGCGTCCCGCAAGTCTTGATGCAGAACGAGGTCCTGACCGATGAGTTGGCTGAAATCTGCGAGGACGAAAACCTGGACGATGCCCAGCGTGCCAAGCGGTTGCAGAGCATCATCGACCGCTACAACGCAGGGAGCTCGTCGGCTGACAACGCCTTCGAGGAGTTGGTGAAGTTCACCCAAGCGCTGAGGGCCGAATCGGAGCGCCACATCCGCGATGGTCTCACCGAGGAGGAGTTGGAGCTGTTCGACCTGCTCAAGAAGCCCAAACTGACCAAGGAGGAGACGCAGAAGGTGCGCCTGGCGGCCAAGGCCCTGCTCCACCGCTTGCGCGAGGAGTCGCCCAGGGTGCTCGTGCAGGACTGGTCCAAGGACTCCGGCTCCCGAGGGCGCGTTCGTGCCGCGGTGGAGTCCGTGCTGGACACCCACCTACCGCGCGGCTACGACCGGGCCGCTTTCACCGCTGCGTGCAGCCGGGTGTTCGACTCGCGACACCGCTCACGGGGAGTTTACCGGGTTTGCTTACGGGAAGTTGATCAGTTG
>DAOOQY010000601.1:0-3643 GCA_035389025.1 Verrucomicrobiota bacterium | reverse complement strand
TCCCGCTGGCCTACGACACGTCGGTGGCCCGCCTCGCCGCCCACTTCGGCCTCGATCCGTACAAGCAGTTCTGGTTCAGCACGACCGACCCGACGATCGCCGCGACCCAACACCACGTCGAGGGTGTGGTGGCCACGATGGACGACTACGTTCGGATTCGTCCGAGGCTCTTTCCGTCGCATGCGGAGGCGATGCGGAGTCTGGGGCCGTGGGCGGATCGGCAGCGCCGGGGCGAAGCGGTTGTGTGGGCGACGCTTGAGGGTTTCTTCTGGTTTCCGCGCACGCTGATGGGATTCAGTCCCCTGATGCTGGCGTTCTACGACCAGCCCGAGTTGATTCACGCCATCAACCGCGATCTGCTCGCCTTCAACCTGGATTTGTTGGACCGGATGACGCGGCTCTGCGTGCCGACGTTCATGACGGTGGCCGAGGACCTGTCGTACAACCACGGGCCGATGATCTCGAAGGCGATGTTCGACGCCTTTGTGGCGCCCTATTACCGCAAGCTGATTCCCCGGATGCTCGAACGGGGCATCCTGGTGTTTGTGGATACCGACGGCGATGTCACCCGCGTCGTGCCCTGGCTGCAGGAGTTGGGGATTGCCGGCGTGCTCCCGCTCGAACGCCAGGCCGGGGTGGATGGAATGCAACTGCGCCGCCAGTTCCCCCGGTTCCGGTTCGTTGGCCATTTCGACAAAATGACCATGACGCGCGGCGAGGCCGCCATGCGAGCCGAGTTCGAACGGTTGCGTCCGCTCATGGCGTCCGGCGGCTTCATCCCGAGCGTCGACCATCAGACCCCGCCCGGCGTGTCTTTGGACCAGTACCGGCTCTACCTGCGATTGCTCGACGAGCACACGGCGCTCTGAGCCGGCCCCGTGTCAGCCCTTCCACGCCAGGGCCCGGTCGATGCGCTCGAAAACCGTGTCGCGTCCGAGGACTTCGAGCAGGTGATACAGGCTCGGTCCGACGGTCTTGCCGGTGCAAGCCAGGCGGGTGGGATGCACCAGGGCGCCGACCTTGACGCCCAGTTGCCCGGCGAGGTTCTTAAGACACGCCTCGAGGTGCAGCGCCGTAAACTCGGGCAGCGCGCCAAACGCCTCGCGAAGCCTGCCCAGGCGGTCGCGGCCTTCGGCGGTGAAATCCTTGGCCGCGGCCTGCGTGTCCCATGAGATTTCGTCCGTGAAGTAGAAGCCGGCGTAACCGCCCAGTTCGGCGAAGGTCTTGAGTTTGCCATGGCAGGTGTCGAGGGCGGCCTTGACGTAGGACAAGGGGAACCGATTGGAGTCGATGCCCGCCTTGGCCAGGGCATGGACGCAGAGTTCGTAAAAGCGGTCGCGACTCATGGCGCGCATGTACTCGGCATTCATCCACTGGAGCTTGGCCATGTCGAAGCGCGCGTTGTGCCGCAGGACCTGCGGGAGGTCGAATCGCTCGATGATCTCCCTGATGGGGAGAATCTCGCGGTTGTCCTTGGGGGACCAGCCCAGGAGACAGAGGTAATTGACCACGGCCTCCGGCGTGTAGCCTTCCTCGAGATACGTCGAGAGCGACGCGCCCTGATCGCGCTTGCTCATCTTGGTGCCGTCGGGATTGAGGATGAGCGGGATGTGGGCGTAGGCGGGAGGCGCCACCCCAAAGGCCCGGAACAGCGCGATGTGTTTCGGGGTGTTCGACAGGTGATCCTCGCCGCGAATGACATGCGTGATTCCCATTTCAAGGTCGTCAATCACGTTGACCAGATGAAACACAGGCTGTCCGTCGGACCGGACGATCACGAAATCGGGATCGCGCGCCTCGCGGTCGGTGAGTTCGCGACGCACATCCCCCACGATCAAATCCGGCACGAGGATCGGCTCGCGGGGCATGCGGAAGCGCACGGCGCCCTCGTGCTCGTAGGCCATGTCCCGCGCAAGCAGCGCCTCGACCCGCAGCCGGTAGTTCTCCTGCCGCTGCGATTGATAGTACGGGCCGCGGTCGCCCTTGCAGGGCCCGGTCGCGTCGCTGGTCAGCGGACCTTCGTCCCAGTTCACCCCCAGCCAGCGGAGTCCCTCGAGAATGACGTCCACTGCCTCCTGTGTGTTGCGCGCCGCGTCCGTGTCCTCGATGCGGAGAATCAGTCGCCCCCCGACGTGGCGCGCGTAGAGCCAGTTGAACAGCGCCGTGCGCGCGCCGCCGATGTGGAGAAAGCCGGTCGGGCTGGGGGCGAATCGGACACGAATGCTCATGGATGAATCAGCCTATGGTTACAGTCAAACGAACAGCGCTTGGAATCCTTGACCCCTTCGACCCAGCTCAGACACTTGATTTGTCCACAACACGTTTCACCGGTCAAGGACTCTAGCGCCGACAGGCGGCCCGTGGCAAGGGCGCTCGAAGCACGTTCGAAGGGCCGAGCTTCGCGAGGCCCTCACGGACGATGTTTCGCAAAGGGCTACTTCGCCAGCTTCTTCACCACCTCCGCCAATCCGCCCGCGACCGGCTCGATCTCGATCGTCCGCTTCGAGCGGGGGCCGTGGACGGCGCCTGGCGGGGCAGTCGGGGGCGTCTCGATCGGGCGCCCGTCTTGTGCGGGTGCGGCGGCGGGCAGGGGGGCGGGGATCATCGCCGGCTCGGCGTCCGCATCGGCGGTCTCGGCTGTGTTTGGCAGCGACCAGTCCTTGCGTTTGTCGAGCCAGCGCTGATAGCGATCGAACGTCCACATGCCGTGGTCGGCGCCGGTCTCGATCATGGGGAAGATTTTGAAGAACTCGCCCTGGCGGATGAAGTTCTTGACTGCATGTGTGCCGACCAGGATTTCACATTCGGGGATTCGGAGCTTGAGGTCGGGTCGGTAGCGCAGGCGCTGGCAGACGACGGCCTGGAGGCAATCGGCCAGAGCGGCGCGCACGCTTCCCTGGCTTTCGGGCGCGAAGGCGGAGACGATGCGCTGGAGGGCCTCGGCCGCGGTCGAGGAGTGCATGGTGGCGAAGACGAGGTGGCCGGTTTCCGAGGCATTGAGCGTGAGCCGCATCGTGGCGGGCTCGCGCATCTCACCGACCATCAGAACATCCGGGTCTTCGCGCAACGAATCGAGCAGGGCCTGCTCGAACGATGGCGTGTCCCGCCCCACCTCGCGTTGGCGGATGAAGGAACGGCGCGGCCTGAACGTGTATTCGATCGGGCTCTCGACGGTCACGATGTGACGCGCCTCGGCCAGGTTGATCTCCTGGATGAAGGCGGCGAGTGTCGTCGACTTGCCGCATCCGGTCGGCCCGCAGACCAGGACCAGGCCGTGTTGGAGGCGGGCGAACTTCTCGAGATCGGGATGGAGATTGAGGCGTTCGAGCGTGGCGGCGAAGGAGGCCAGCAGGCGGATGGCAAAGCCGATCCCGCGCGTGCTGTTCAGGACATTGATGCGGCAACGCACCCCGGCGATGGCCCGTGACATGTCGAAGGAACGCCGTTCGAGGAAGGCGGGCCAATGGGCCTCCCCGATGAGTTCGCGTGCGGCCTCCACGAGGTCCTTGGCGGGCACCGGATCATCTTGCACCTTGAGGACGCCGTTGATCCGGAAGGCGGGAGGCAGGCTCGGTTCGAGATGCAGGTCGCTGGCGCCCTGCGCCTTGGCTGTGGCGATCAGGTTCTCAAGAATCATACGATG
>DAOOQY010000600.1:0-3645 GCA_035389025.1 Verrucomicrobiota bacterium | reverse complement strand
ATCGCCCTGCCGGCGGTGCTGCTCTGCTGGCCATAGTAGTCCGTGAAGATCGCCCCTTCTTTTGCGAGCCGGTCGATATTCGGCGTGCGGCTGCCCATCATGCCCATATTGTAGGCGCTGATGTTAGACCAGCCGATGTCGTCGCCGAAGATGACGAGAATGTTGGGCTTCTGGCCCTGTGCGGGCGCGGTCTGGGCCTGTGCCGGCATGGTGCCGGTTGCGAACGCCACCCCGCCCGCGATACCCAGCATGGCCAAAGTTCGCCCGCAGCTGTTGAATTCGCCGGTAACCGTCTTCTCCGGGGGTCTGTGCGGTGTTCCCATTGTTACCTCCTGCGAACCGGGCCTGATGGCCGCGGCTTTTCCTTGTTTGCTGTTGCGTCGCTCTGTCATTGCTCAACACATTGTCTCCATGCACATTCCTTTCCTATCTGCGGACCGATCGAGCCGACCGGATCGCTCCTTGACGCGCCGGCTGGTGGGCTTGAACCGGAGAACGCGCTTCCGGCCGTCCTTCATACTGACAATCGTCCAGCCGTTGTGTTCCGCCTGAGTCCGGAGCTCATCGCTGAACATGCTGACCTCCGATTCAGTCCTGTAACGGCACTCGCGCGCGGCATCGTCGTGATGCGCCAGCAGCATCAACCGCGAACCTCCGCGGGCCTGCGTCCACTCCAGCATCTACCGATCACCCTCCGACTTGCTGACGAAAGCGGCGGTGGCCTGTATGGCGGGACCTTCGTTCCGCGAAGGAAGTGGGTCGTCGCCGCTCAAGTCTGTTGCGGCAGGGGCGAGGAAACCGGTCGCGAGCGTACCTGCGACCGATTCGCCGTTCAATCTAATGGCCGCTATCATTCCGATACAGGCACTTCCTTACGTCTTACATTCGCTTGCGTGGTTGTTGCGGAGACCGGCGCAATGCGGCGGCAAGGCGCTCAACCTCAGGTATGGCGCGGGCGAAGAACTTCTTGAACCCGCGGCAGAGATAATTCAGACCTGGTTCCCCCCCGGCCGTTCGAATGATCCGGTTCTTCGGGCACTCGCCCCAGCAATCGGTCAAGTAAGGACAATCCCGGCACCACGGCGGCAGGGTTTCGCTCTTGGCATAGCCAAACCGCGCCTGTGCGCGCGAGAACACCAGGTCGACGAGCGATGTTTCGCCGATGCTGCCCAGCCGGTACTCCGGGTAGACGTAGTGATCGCAGGCGAACACCGCCCCGTCGTGCTCCACCGCCACGCCCTTGCCGCAAAACTCGCCGTAAAGGCACAGTTGTGAGCCCCGGCCCAGGCGCTGCGACACGAGCGTTTCGAAGTGGTTGACCAGCACCTTCCCGAAGTCGCGGTTCAGCCACTCATCCAGGGTCCGGCACAGGAAGTAACCCCAGTCCTCGGGATCGACCGACCAGTCGGTTACAATCGAATCCGGATGCCCCGGTCGAGCTGCTGCCTCACCATCTCTCGGCAGCGCGTCGTTGTGCCACCTGTGCGGGGCGGTCAGCTCAAATCCCCTGTACTCGACGACGGGAATGAACTGCATATAGGTGGATCCGACCTCATGCCGCAGGAAGCGATAAACGTCCAGCGGGCGCCGGGCGTTCATCCGATTGATGCACGTCAGCGTGTTGTACGGAACGCCGTAGCGCCTGAGAAGCATCGCGGCTCGAAACACTCTGTCGAAGGTCGGTCGGCCTGTTCTAGTGACCCGGTACGTGTCGTGGAGCTCCCGCGGGCCGTCTATGCTCAGCCCAACCAGAAACCGATTCTCCTTGAGAAATTCGCACCACTCCTCCGTGATCAACGTGCCGTTGGTCTGAAGATCATTCTCGATACGCTGACCGGGCCGGGCGAATTGCTTTTCCAGGGCGACGACCCGGCGGAAGAAGTCCAGGCCGAGCAGCGTCGGCTCGCCGCCTTGCCAGGAAAAGACAACTTCATCGCCGGTCACGCCTTCGATGTACTGCTGAATGAGCCGTGCCAGCATCTCCTGGGACATCCGCCCCCTTCCGGGCCCCCCGGGCAAATGCGCCTTGCTCAGATAGAAACAGTAGGCGCAGCCGAGATTGCAGGCCGATCCGATTGCCTTGATCATGCAATGGAACCGCCGCCGGCTGCCGCGACTCACCGCCAGGTGCGGCGCATCGTATCTGTCCAGCAGCCAGGGAGCCTCAGCGGGGTCGGCTACGTTGAATCCGTCGGGAAGTGACGGGTGCTTCTTGTCAGCGTCGGGCACAACCACCTCTCAGAATGCTGTCGCAACTCTCCTCGGCCAGCGCCAATCCGCCTCGTTTTCTCTGCCGGTCCGCTCAAAGTCCGGCGTCAGAAATTGACGGCTAGAAAGATGCCCGCGCCAAACTCGTCGGCATCGTACAAGTACCAGTCTGCATCACCCTTATCGTCATTTTCATAGTCAATCGCGGTATATGAGAGATTCGGGCCAAACGAAAAATGCGGCGTCGGGGTGAAAGGCAGGCTCGTCGTAAAGTAGAAGGTTCCGTCCGAACCTCCGAAGACGGCGTCGCCGCTCGCAGTCCAGGTGAATCTGGGCGTCAGCCGGTAGCTGATTGTTGCACCGACGAGCGCGTCGGTCCACTTATAATCCCGACCCCGGAAGATCGGTGTAGACTCGTCTCCCTGAGTCACCACGAAGTCGGCGTTGATTTCATGCCTCAGGTAGCGTAGTCCGGCGTACGGGGTGAAACTGAATTTCATCTTTTTGTCGCGGTAGACGGTGCGGCCAAGCGTAATCTTGCCGTTCGTGACGTTGAACTCCACATCAACATCCAGGGTTCCGCCCCCGACCTCGGGCGGGAGATCTACTCTGCCGTCTCCGCCCAGTGTGAACACACCGAGGGAGTACTGGATTATCCACGTACCGTCAGTTGCGTACCCGGCAAAGCCGAACGCAGATTCCAAGACATCGCTGATGTCATCCGGATCGAGGTCGAGGTCGTACTGAACCGGTCCGTAGTTGATGACGGTGTAGCCCTGTTCCCCCTGGATATTCATGAACGTGAAGCCGGTGCCGACGCCGAAGAACCAATGCTCGGCGTGCGCCGGCGAGCCGCCCAACAGCAGCAGGGCCGCGCCCGCTACGATGACCGCGCGCATGACGGCCGCTAGCATGCAGGTAGTACGATTGCTGTCCATGGTGTGAGCCTCCATTCGCTGAAAAGTTGTGGTACCCGGCGTCCCAGAGAATCGTGACTTCCGGTCTTGGCTTCCGATGTATCGCAGAAGCTTTGGTTCACGGTTGCCCGCGGAGCTTGATGCCCTCCTCGATCCGAAATGATTCGGCGGCCGCGGCGTCCAGCCAGCTGCCGGCCAGCGCCTGGTGGAGAGCGATGACGCTCTTGTGGAGGTCCGCTGTGGTTTGGGTGTAGGCGAGCACGGTAGCGAAGAGCGCCCGTTCGGCATCGAGGACCTCGAGATAGCTGGTCACGCCCTCGTCAAAGCGCATGCGGGCGAGGCGCGCGTAGGTGGCGAGGGCGGCGACGCGTTTACCCTCCGCCTGGAGCTGCTCGTTCGTGCAGCGGCGCCGCACGAGAGCGTTTTCGGTGTCGCGGAAAGCGTTGTGCACGGCCTCGACGTAGGCATAGAGCGCCTGTTTCTGCCGGCCCTCGGCCGCCTTGACCTGCCCCTTGATCTC
>DAOOQY010000599.1:0-3653 GCA_035389025.1 Verrucomicrobiota bacterium | reverse complement strand
GCTTGACGGGGTCGTAGGCCATGGCCGACCCGAGCGGCGGCGTGGCGTCGACATCGAAGGTGGCGATGCGGACGGCGGGCTCAGCCGGCTGAGCGAGAGCGGTCAACAGCAGAAGAACCGGGGCAATCGAGCAAGTCAGGCGGTTCATGGAACGTGGGCTCAATACACAGACTCTAATCCAGTTCGAGGGTGAACAGGCGCTTGGGCGCGTCGCGCCGCAGTTCGACGTGGGAATCAAGAAAGACGGCGTTGGCCCGGCCCTTGGGCGCTTTCACGCCTTTGACGCCGCGATCGGTTTCGGTGCTGCGTTCGTTGCCGCCGCTGTGCCGATAGCACACATTGGCCGACGGATCGCCATCCGGATACAAACAGGCGTCCCAGCCGTCGGTGTCCGCAAAGAGCAGCGTCCCCGACACGTCGCGGACATGGCTCGAACCGATGTCGCGGCGTCCGCCATTGATGTAGCAGTTCTGGGCGTAAGCCAGGTAGCCCCAGAAGCCGCCTTCCCGCAGCGCGCTGCCCATCCGCTCGTCCGGCTGGGCTTTCTGAATGCTCGAAGGGCAGATGAAAACGCCGCGTCCGGAGACGTTCGTCCGACTGCCCAGGTAAGGCTGCAATTGCCGGTACCAGATCGGGAAATAGGTGCCGACAAAACCGTCGGCCGGCGGCCAGCCGACCGGGTAAACCTGGTGATCCTCCTCGTAGAGCATCGTGGCCATAACAAGCTGACGGAGGTTGTTCTGGCATCTGGCCGTCTTGCCCTTGTCGCGGGCGCGGGCCAGGACGGGCAGTAGGAGGCTCGCGAGAATCCCGATGATGGCCACCACGACGAGCAACTCGATGAGTGTGAACGCGGCGGGCCGCCTGGGGCGGTTCGAAGCGCCCTTGGGCCACAAGCCATGCACGTCCGTGCCGTTCAAGTTACTGACAGGTCTGCAGGATACGTGACAGACACCCCTCACCCCGGCCCTCTCCCATCCGATGGGAGAGGGTGGCCTGCTTTGCGGGACAGGTGAGGGTGACACTGTCGTGCATCCCATGGATTGCGCTGTATTACAGGTCTTCAAACCTGGACCACCATGCTGGCCCGCAGGCGAAGAGTCAATCGTCGGAGGCGAATGCCGGAGCGCCTCCAGCGCCAATCCATGAAGTCGAAAAGGTCGGAGTGGTGACGGCTCGTCCCCCGTCATGTCAAGTGAAGACGGCGTGTGTCGGCGACGGGGCCGTCGCCGCTCCACTTGATGAATTGGCCCTGGAACGCTCACTCGAAGAGCGCGAACTCGAAGATGGTCGGGCCGTCGGTGGCTTCGAGGAGATTCAGGCGCACGCGTTGCGCCGTGACCGGCTCGAACCGGGCGTTGAGCCTGGCGCCGAGACTCTCACCCCGGTAGCAGGCTTTCCATTCGCCTCCATCGAAATACTCGATCGCGAATTTCCGGACCCGGTCGAGTTCCGGGTAGGCCTGCTTGACGACCGCGCGGCGGAAGGTCAGCGGCTGGCCGAGGTCCACTTCGAGCCAGGCGGACTTGACCCCCGCATCGGTCGCCCACCGGGTTTCGTCGGATGCGTCAACGGCCTTGTCGGGGCCGTGCTCCGCCTGTCCTTGAAAAACATTCGACGCGGTGGCTCTGGCCCGGGCGGTCAGCGATCGAGGGCTGGGCACGGCCAAAGCGGGGAGGCGCAGGGCGTCGCCATCGAGTTCGAGCGCCACGATGGTGTCCAGCGGGTGGCGGACGCCTGGCGGCACCGAGATGTCCAGGCCGTTGGCGGTCTGCTTGACCGCCACCGTGCCGCCGGTCAAAACGCGGCTCGAGACAACCCGAGCGGCGATGGACGGCAGCCGCAGGCTCTCTTCGTCCCACTCGCGAATGTGGAGGTAGATCGTGTTGGCCTTGCGGGTCGACGCGCCGTAACCGCCCGGCTTGAAAGGCCCGCCGCGCGTCCCGCGGATGCTCTCGCCATACTGTGCCAGCCACGCTCCCAATTCCTTGAGCCGCGCGGCCTGGTCCGAGGGGATTTCGCCATTGGGCATGGGACCGACGTTGAGCAGCAGATTGCCGTCTCCGCCGGCGCATCCGATCAGCATGGCCAGGCACGCGGCGAACGGCTTCACGCCGTCGGTCGGCCCGCCCCAGGCCCACTGGCTGCGCGACGAAAGCGTCATGCACGATTCCCAGGGCCGCTGGTCGTCGTAGGCGCCGACACTCTGCTCGGGGGTGTAATAGTCGGCCTGGGCCGATAGAATCTCGCGGTCGCTGTTGCGCGGGCCCAAATCGAGACGGTTGTTGATGATGATCGAGGGCTGGAGCTGCCGCACAAGACCGTAGGTCCGCGCCTGGTCGTAGACCGGTTCGCCGCCGTCCCAGTCGAACCACAACAGATCGATGCGCCCGTAGTCGCTCAGCAGTTCGCGCACCTCGGCCTGCATCCGGTCCAGGAATGCGGCCTGGCGATCGGATCGGAAGTCCGGGTCCCGCCAGTCCATCGGAGAGAAGTACCAGCCGAGGCGCACCCCCTGCGCGCGAGCCGCCTTCGCCAACTCGGCGCACACATCGCGGCGGAAGGGTGTGGACCCGATATTGTAGTCGCTCGCCTTCGAGTGCCAGAGCAGGAAACCGTCGCAGTGCTTGGCGGTCAGGACCATGTACCCGGCGCCGGCAGCCCGGGCCTGGCCAATCCATTGACCCGCGTCGAAGTTGGTCGGGTTGAATTCCTTGTAGAGGTTGTCATAGACATCGGCCGCGATCGCCCCGTGGTTGGGACATTTCGGGTTCGTGTTGGCCCGCGACCAACTGATCTCGGTGCCTTTGAGGCTGACCGGTCCCCAATGCACGAAGATGCCGAACCGCGCCTCGGCCCACCAGCGGAGCCGCTCCGGATAGGGACGCGCCGTCGGGGTCTCGATCGCAGGCGCCGCTGGAGATGCCTGGTCGGCCGGACCGGCAAGGGCGGTTGCGGTGAGGGTGAAAGCGGCCAGGAGGAGACCAACGAGGCGACCGTTCGTGCAGGTGAACATGGCGCAGACTCTGATGCGGGAAAGCGTCCAACGGCAAGCCGCAAGTTGCGGCCGATCCTATCGCACCCGGTAGAACGCGGCCGCGGGCGGCGCGCCCAAGTCGCGAAACTCGTCCGTGTATTCGAGCATCGCGCCGGCTGGCGCAACGCCCGTCCAGATCGTCCGCCAGTGGACGAGGTCCGTCGAACGTTCGAGGTCATAAGCCCACCCGGGTCCAGCCGAGAACCGGAGCAGAACGGTGCCGCCGCTGACGCTCGGCGGGCCAACGAACACCAAGGACGGCTTCGCGCCGATGTTCACGATGTGGACCACGCCGGTCGCCAGGCCGCCCCGGCCATCGCTGAGCGTGTAGTCGAATTGGTCGGTGACGCTGGCGTCATTCGCGTAGGCGATGGTCTCTCCGTGGATCGCCAGGGGAATCCCGCTGGTGCTGGCGGATGCAACACCCGAAACGAAGAGCGCATCCCCGTCCGCGTCGGTGGCGCTCCCCGTCAACAGCGCCAAGGGAATCTCCAACAGCGCCGGGGCCACATTGGTCAGCGTCGGCAGATCGCCCGGAACCGGCGCACGGTTCACGGCGATCGTCCCGTCGGCGACCAACGCGCCCATGAACCAGTTCAGGCCCGCGCCCAGTGGC
>DAOOQY010000598.1:0-3656 GCA_035389025.1 Verrucomicrobiota bacterium | reverse complement strand
CCGGCCAGTGAGGCAGAGAGAACCACAAGTCTCATAAAGGACACAGCCCGACCAGGGCTTGGTTCCGGGTGAATCGTGCTTTGCTCGTTCGCTTTTACTGTCCCTCCCCCCCCCTCCTGGCAAGTCAATTCGATCGCAACCGGACGATTTCACTGTGGCTGAAGGGAGCAATGAGAAACAGTACTGGTTGCGGTGTTGCTTCAAAACGGAACTTGCCGGTCTGACCGGCGACGGGGAGACGCAGTGAGTCGTGGCGGTGATGCGAGAGCAAGCCAGTCTTTTCCGACCTCAAGATACAGGTTCGGAGAGCCGATCGACCTCCTTCAACAGTGTCGAGTAGTGGGCTTTGATGCGTGGAGGCGCTCCTTCAGGACTGGGCCACTCGCGCTTGGTGATCCGTGTCGCCGACCGGTGGCGGCGGCATAATAGCGAACCACGCCTTGCCCTCAGCCTCCGTGGCCAGTGCGCGGTAGTGCGCGAAAATCGTGCTCGCCGAATTGCCCGCCTCCAGTGCGGTGCGGGGGACATCTTGAGTGGCCGCAACCCTGTACGTGCAGAACGCATGGCGCAGTCCATTATGCCGCCACGGCAGCAGGCCTGCGGCCTCAGCAGTGGCGTTCTGCGCGGCTGTCATCGTCCGATCCCGTTCCTTCCATTCCACACCTCGCGGCCAGACGGGCCCGTCCTTCTTGGCCAGGGGGGTGAGCCACGCGAGAAGATTCTCGGGGATCGGAGCCAACCGGGTGCCGGCACAACGGGCCTTTCGGTGGACGACTTTGATCGCACGATCCTCCAAGCGCACGTCACGCCAGTCTAGTGCGAGGATCTCACTCGTGCGCAGTCCCGCGAAGGCGCCGATCGCCAAGACGGGGAGGAAATCGCGATCGGCGACCGTAAGCAACTTGCCCATCTCCCTTGGCGTCCAGATTTCAATGGGATCTGCGCGCTTGCGACTGAATGTCTGGGTGGCCGCGACCGGATTCGTCCCGCGAGGGATGTATCCCCGGCTTTCACAGTGGGCGAACAGGCGCCAGAGGATCTGCCGATGCACATTCCTGGTTCCGCTGGCGCCTTCCAAGCCGTCGAGATACCGCTGGCAGTCGGCGGTGGTCACAGCGGCGGGATGACCTGGGAAGGCGCTGATGAACCTGCCCGAGCGGCAGCGCAAGTCCGCCAGGTAGGCTTCGCTCGCGTTGGCCTTGCGACGCAATTCGATCATCTCGGCGGCAGCTTCGGTGAGCGTGATTTGCGGCAGCGTGTTCGGATGGCGCTCCAAATAGAACCGGGCGGCTGTGGCCAGCAGACTGCCATTGCCCAAGATGCCGACCGCTTCAGCGTACCGGGCGCAGGCCAACTCGGGCGGTTCGCCTACGGTGCGCAAGAGTTCGAGGCAGCGACCGAGGCTTGCGGCTTCCCGTCCCGACACAGCCGCAGCCACAGCATCCCCTTTGGCCAACAGTCCGGCAATCCGCCGCGCCTCCTTTCGCGCCGCCTGGTGGTCGGCAAAGCTGCGCATGTGGCGCCGTCCGCTGGTGTAGTCGCAGACCTCGAAAGTCGGATACTTGTGCCCGGCGACCGTCCGGACACGGCGGTAGATCTTCACCCGAACGTTGCCGACCCGGGCTGTTTCCACCCTGCGACGACGCACTTTCATGCGAAAAACGTAGGCACTTCGTAGGCAAATCGCAAGTCTTTAGTAGAGATTCACATATTCACTGAGGAAAGTATGAGAGTCTGTATGTTACCCGATAACACCTGCAGCCTTTCTTTGCCGCGCCACTTCTCAGGGAACCTGCTCTGAACGCGCGCAGTTCGCCGCCCGAAATCACCGCCCGAAATCGCCGTTGCGCGCAGAGGCAAGTTGTGCTCTGATTCGGCGTGTTAGCAGACATGATGCAATCAGCCGCCAACGATGGACGCTGCCAACTTGGTCCGTTCGCCTCAAAGCCCATGCCCCTATGAAAGCTGAATCGCTGAATCGCCGCACGTTTTTCAAGCAGAGCGCCGCCTTCGCGGGTGGTGCGGTCTTGCTGCCCCTGGCCGCTCCCGGTTCGACGACGCGGGCTGCCGCCGTCAAGCGCACGGCAGCGGACCAGGTGGCCCTGGGCCGGACCGGGATCACGCTGAGCCGTCTTGGGATTGGCACAGGCAGCAATAGTGGCAAAGTCCAACGGGATCTTGGCCAGCAGGCCTTCGATCGCCTGATCCGGTACGCGTATGACAAGGGCATCACGTACATCGACGCCGCCCAATCCTATCAGACGTTTGAATGGATCGGCGGGGCAATCAAGGGTCTTCCGCGCGAGCGGCTCTTCATCCAGTCGAAGATTCCGGGCCAGCCCGAAGACGTCCTCGATGCAATCGACAGGCACCGAAAGGCCTTCGACACCGATTACATCGACAGCATGCTGATCCACTGCATGGTCAAGCCGGGATGGACCGATCCCTTCAAGCGCGTGATGGAGGGTTTCGACCAGGCCAAGGAGAAGAAGTGGATTCGGGCGCGCGGCGTCTCGTGCCACAGCCTGCCCGCGCTGCAGACGGCGACCGCCAGCGATTGGACCGACGTGCATCTCGTGCGGTTGAATCCGCAAGGCGCCTCGATGGATACGCCGGAAGAAACCTGGAATGCGCGGAGCGAGGCAAGCCACGTGCCCGCCGTCGTGAGCGAAATCAAGGAGATGCGCCGGCGGGGCCACGGTGTCATCGGCATGAAGCTGATCGGCGACGGCGCCTTTCAAACACCCGAGGAGCGGGAGAAGTCGATCGGATACGTCATGGGGTCCGGCCTGTGCGACGCGGTCGTGATCGGTTTCAAGAGCACGGCCGAGATCGACGAGGCCATCGAACGCATCGACCGGGCGCTGGCGCAGGTCTGAGGTTCTCCATGAACACGTATCCATGGTGGCCGCTCCTGACGGTCGTAGCGTTTTCCGCGTTCGCGGCAGAGCCCGTGCCGGATTTCCTGCTCAAGGACGTTAACATCCGATCCAATCGCGAGGGCCGTCCGGTTTCCCCCCGCGATTACCTCTATCAGGTGGCGGGCTTCTACTTCGCCACCGCGAGCACGTGAGGGTCTTGTAGTATCCAGTTTGGATACCTCGAGACTATTCAGCAGGAAGTCCGCGCGGCGAGGCCCGATCTGAACGTCGAGATTCTCGGGATCAACCACACGGCCTTCCAGGCGTATGCTTCAGTGCTCACCGCCAACAGCCGGCTGCCGCTGCTCCAGGACACGGTCACCAACCATGTCTGGAGCGATTGGCTGGCGAACTATGACGACGTCCGCATCCTCGATGCGCGCAACCACCTCCGGGCAGTGTTCAACCTCAATGCCCACAGCCTGACCGTGGCGTCGAATCGCACGGCCCTCAAAGCTCTGTTGATCGAGACGGCGACCGCCGTCGACACCGATGGCGATCGCCTGCTGGACGACTGGGAAGAGGCCTGCTGGGGCAATCTCGACGCCAAGCCCGAGGAAGATCCTGACCGGGACGGCGCCGATAACGCCACCGAATTCGCCTTCGGATCGAACCCTGCCGACCCGCAGTCGCATCCGGTTCCCTTGACCACCGCCGCCAGTGCTGTGACTGCGCCGGCCTTCGATCTGACGTTCCGTCGCCGAGCGGGGTCCTGGCTCACCTACCAGGTGGAAG
>DAOOQY010000597.1:0-3659 GCA_035389025.1 Verrucomicrobiota bacterium | reverse complement strand
TGCCCAAGCCGATCACGAGCACATTCGTCGATTCGGGGTGAAGCAGAAGCGGCAGGTGCCCCGCCAGCAGTTGGGTGGTCATGTCCCCGAGCGTGCTGGCGTCGGTCTTGGCGTTGACCTTGAGGAACAAGTCGGTCTGCGGGTTTTCACCCGTATGGACGCTGACGGTGGCGCCGGCGCCGTCGCGATAGAACAGCGGTTTCCCTTCCTGGAGCCCCTTGTGGTAATCGCGCCAGTTGGTGGCCAGCCCGCGGGGTCGGAACACACCGAGCGTGAGCGCATTCTGCCAACAGCGAGCCAGGAACGGCGTCGAGGCGGCCAGCAACACGACGAAGAGGCCGGATGCCCCGATCGCGATCAGGCGTTTTGCGCCGCGTTCGACGCGGACAAGAATGACCAGCCCGATCAGCAGGTTCACGGTCACCCCGAGTGCGAACGTGCCAGCCAGGCCCAGACGCGGCATCAGCACCAGGCCGGTCAGGGCCGCGCCCAGAACGGTCCCGACAGTGTTGACAGCAAAGACGCGTCCGACGGTGCGCCCGGCGCGTTCGAGGGAGGGCGTGGCGGCGCGCGTGACCAGGGGCAGGGTCATGCCCAGACAGACGGTCGGCACGAACATGACGGCGAAACAGAGCAGTCCTTGCAGACCGTGGTAGAGGCTGTAGGCCTCAGGCCGCCGCGCCAGGAGATCGGCCAGGCGGCCAAACCAGTACGGAAGGAACTCGTAGAAGAACAGGGAGAGGCCGACCGTGAGGGCCAGCGCCAGCTCGGCCCAGGCAAACGCCGCCAGGGACCGCCGCAACGACCGCCAGCGATACACAATCCACGCCCCCACAGTCAGCCCGGTGATGAAGGTGATGAGCATGAGGGAGAAGGCGTGCGTGCTCGAACCCATGGCCAGCGCCAGCAGGCGCGTCCAGGCCACCTGATACAGCATCGCGACAAAGCCCGAAAGGCCGATGCCCAGGACCGCAAGGCGCAGTTCCGCGGGCCCGTAGCTCTCCGGTTCGGCCTCCGGTCCCGGGGTGTCGGCCAGACGAGTTGTGGCCTCGGCTTGATCCGCCTGCCCTTCCTTGATGCAGCCGCTGACGAACAGGGCCAGGACACCGACGGTGAGGTTGAGGACGGCGCCGACCATGACCGTTGCCGGGAGGCCGATCGCTCCGATCCACCAGAAATCGGCCAGCCAGATGCCGATGACGCCGCCTGCGCTGTTGATGAAGTAGAGCGCGGCGACCTTCTCGCGCATCTCTCCCAGGGAGCGCGTCAAGAGGCGAGTCAGCAGAGGCAGCGTTCCTCCCATCAGCACGGTTGGGATGAGAATGGCCAGCAAGCTGAAGAGGAACTTCAGCGCCAGGAGTCCGGCGGCGCCCGGATCGAGCGAGCGGGTCAGGCCGAGGAAGCCGCTGTAACAGAGTTGGTAGTAGATTGGGAAGACCAGAGCGTACACTCCGATCGCGATCTCGAGCCAGGCGTAACTGGCGAGCGGACGCCGGGTGCGGTCCGCCCAGGCGCCGATCCAGAGGTTGCCCAGGGCCAGGCCGCCCATGAAGGCCACGAGAACGGCGATGACGGCATAGCTGGTGTGACCCAGGAAGAGGGCGAGGTAACGTGTCCAGACGATCTCGTAAACCAGACCCGCCATGCCCGAGAGCAACAGGCACAGCATCGCCACGCGAAGCAACAATCGACTGCGGTCTTGCACGGCGCCGGATGCTACCGCCGTCTTGCCCCAGAGCAATCCCAATAGCGGGTCCGCCCGGGAGGCCCAGGGCCAATGCATGATGTGGAGCGGCGACGGCCCGTCGCCGACGCTCGCCGTCTTCACTTGACATGGCGGGGGACGAGCCGTCCCCACTCCGACCTTTTCGACTTCATGAATTGGCGCTGCGGCAGGCCGGTGCATCTGGTTGTTGTCGGTGTTCTGTCGCCCGGCGAGGGCACGCGGCCTACAACGCATGGAGACTTTCGCTGCAGGCCGCGTGCCCCCACGCGGCGCGGAATCCACTCCCGCCGACCATCTCGAAATGCGCTGCCGGCGGCGGCGCAGCACCAAGACTCAGTTCACCGGCCCGGGGCGCGCGATGTGCGGCGCGGTCTGAATCCGCGGACGCACGGCCAGCCAATCGACGCCCTGGAATTCGGGATCGGGGATTTGACGGACTTCCTCATCGCCGCGGTAGGGGCAGATGGCATCGACCCAGACGATCAGGCGCAGCAGGCTGACGGGATCGACCTGGACGCCGTTGTGGCGACCGCTCGAGGCCAGATCGATGAGCCGGCTTCGGCTCGAGAGCCCGGACATCGGCGCGGGCGTGCGGTAGCCTTCGGGGTCGGTCGTTCCAAAGGCCTCGACCATCAACATGTCGGCGATGCCCCATCCGGGCGGGGCCGGCTGGGGCGGGTTGTAGGGCGCGCCCCAACTCGGCCGCCCGGTGAGAATCCAGTACGGCTCGTCAAAGTCCAGGAAGCCCGGACGCGGGCTCAGATCGAGGGTCTTGCGCCCCTCGCCGTCGCCCGCGTGGCACTCGATGCAATAGCGGTCCAGAACGGGCCGGACATAGCGCGCGTAGCTGACGGTGGAGTCGGTCCAGGGCGGCGGGGTGATGGTTTGGAGCCTGGGCGGACGGCGGTTGGCGGTTGTGGCGGACGGGGCGCGACTGTGTCGTTCGTGGCAGCCGAGGCAGCCGCGGCTTTCGCCGGGCATGAGGTTGGCGAAGCTGCGCATGGTGTGCAACGCCCGCTGGTCGGCATCCAGGAGTTGGAAGTGCAGGGGGATGCCCGAGGGGGCCTCGAACATCACGGCGCCGTCCTCCTCGACGGGCACGGTGCCCAGGACGCGTTTGACCCCATCGGACTGGACGCCCGACACGACGGGGCCGGTCGAGATGTAGGGGCGCTTGTGCCAGTAGGTGTATGTCTTGTGGTCGATGCTGAGCACGCGCAGAAACTTCGCCTTGCCGCGCAGTGCGTCCGGCGCGCCCTGGAACACGTCGCTGCTGTAGAGCACGCCCGGCTGCTGGGTGCGCGGACCTGGGCCGGCGAGCGGCCACGCCACCGCGTCCTCGAGAACAGGCGGGTGGTGCCTGGGCTTCAGTGGGAGGGCGTGGACAACGTGATGCGTTCCTTCGTGGATCAACTCGCGATTGCCGTCGACGTCCATCAGGTAGAGCACGAACTTGCCGGCGCGGTTGGCCGACACGATGAAGTCGCGTTCACCGAGCGGGCAGGGCGCGTAATAGGCGGCGTACTTGCCGGACGGGTGGTAGTCTGGCGACTCGATCGGGTCGACGGGTCCGTTGCCGCATTCCGGCCAGGGGACATCCGCCGTGACCTTGGTGAGGCCATCCGGGAAATTCAGTCCGGCATTCGGGTCGACGATGCCGATCGAGCCGGCGAACCAGTCGTGATGCGCGCTGCCGGTGAACATGACACGCGCGCTGCCGGGAATGCCGCGTGCATCCTTGAGCAAGTCCGGCCAGACGCTCTGATTGCCCCACAGCGTGCTCGCCTGCGTGCCGTCGGGATGGACGGTCCAGAGCTTCTGGGCGCGCCAGAGGGGTTTGTCGGTGTATTCCCAGCGGGTGTAGACGAGCCGGCCGTCTTCGAGCATCGACGGGAGATAGTCGGGTTCGTTGTTGGCCGAGATCAGGTACATA
>DAOOQY010000596.1:0-3660 GCA_035389025.1 Verrucomicrobiota bacterium | reverse complement strand
CCTCTGATCGAGCTCGAGAATACCGCGCACGTCAAAGTCCGTGTTCCCCAGGTCCTGCACCCCACTCGGCAACCCGCGGAAAAGGACGCTCAGTTGGTTCGTCCCCAACCGATCGCCCAGCCGCAGCGTGTAGTAATCGCCCAAATCCAGCATCTCGGCTCTGGCCCACGGCTGGCGAGGCAGCTTCCCCGACCAGCGGGACCTCCCGTCGCTAATAGCCTGACGCACCGCCTCCGCGGCTCGACGGGCGTAAGCAAGGCGCACTCTGGGGAGTTGAGAGTTGAGAGTTGAGAGTTGAGAGTTGGGAACTAGGTTGTCGGACGTGCTGTCCTGCGCAAACTGCCAATGGAAAACCGCGGCGTCCCAATCCATCACCCGCTCGGCGGCCGTGGCGCGGCGCCGGTGCCATCGAGCGCGGTGCTCTTCGTCCGCTTTGAACTCGGAGGCGAACGCGCGTTGCAGGGTGCTGAAAAGCCGCGCCTTTTCCGCTTCGCCCACCGGGACCATTCCCCCCTCGCCATCGGGCCGCTGCCCGGCGAGCAGGGCCGCCAGGCCGGATAGCGTTTTGCGATCCCGGCTTTCCGCGGCAAGGGCCGGGAGGCAATGGTTGGTGAGGGCCGCATCGTATCTGATGAACCGCGGCGGCCCCGTGAGCGTCCAGGTGCGCGTCTCCCAGACCCACGCGCGCAGGTTCGCATCTTCGGCGAACAGGTGCTGCTCACCGGGACCGAAGGCGATGCGGCGCAAGGGCGCTTGGGCCGGGGGGGCTAACGCGTGAGGACCGGTGGCACTGTCGATCGCGATGCGCTGCCCGACGATCGCCGCCGTCATGGCGCCATCGGCAGATATCGCGGATTCCTGCTCCGCGCGCAGGGGTGGAACCGGCAGAGTGTCTCCGATCACGCGGCTCAGGTCCCATAGCCAGACGCCGCCTTCGGTCCCCACGACCAGCAACTGGGTGCCGTCCGAACTGAACTGGGCCACGTCCCCCGGCAACGGCGGTCCCAATTGCTCTTGCCGAACCAGGTCCCACACTCGCACGAGTCCGTCAGCCGAACTCGACTCCACGAAGCAGCCGTCGGGACTGAATGCGATACTGTGGACCTTGAGGTCGTGCGGGAACACGGCGGGTGGCTCTCCCAGATCGGCCAGGTCCCACACCACGACCTCGTGTCCGTCCCGGACCGCCGCCAGTCGACCCCCGATTGGACTGAAACGCGGCATGGCAAACGGCGCTCCAGTCTCGAGTGGGTGTTCCGATTCCCATCGGCGGATGCGGACCAACTCGACACCGTCGGCATGGGTCACGGCCAGGAACCGATTGTCCGGACCGAACTGCGCGCCGCTTGCTTTCAGTCGCGCCCAGTGTGGCGGGGTAACGGCACAGCAGGCGGCGAGGTCCCACACCGAGCCCCGAGCCCGGTATCCGGAGTCTTGATCCCCATACTCGACCCGCGCGTAATACTTCCCATCCGGACTGACGTCCTGGTCGAGCGCAACGTTGCCGAAATGTAGCTCCAACGGAACGCCACCTCGCAAGGACTGGGAGGTGGCAAACGGGTCGGCCTCCAGGTCCCAGAACCGAACCGATCTGTTCCACCAGTTCAACACCAGCCAACGGCCGTGGCGAATGAACGGCCTATCCCGGCCGATCAACGCTGGCAGCAGAGGGCGGAATATCGCCAGCGCCACCATGCGGTGCGGGGCCGAAGCCGAAACGAGGTCCACCTCGACCTCGATCGTGTGCCCGGGGTTGATCTCAAACAAATCCCTCCAGAAAACGCCTCCTGCAGACCTCCGTTCCCGCGGCAGGTCCGCCCACAACAACTGCAATTGCCCGTTGGTCGTCTGGCAGGTGCTGTTCGTGCCGGGCGGCGTGATGACGAACCAATTGCTCGAGACGCCCACCGAGAAATCGTCCAGCACCCGCCACGGCGTCGAGGCGGGCGGTTGATCGGAAGCATACCGACGCACCTTCACATTGTCCCAGAGGACTTGACCCGTATCGCCGGGCCGGTCGCCGGTCGAGCCGTGCTCGAGCCCGAGGAAGTGTCGGCCCCAGACGGGACCCGGTGGATCATCGCGGCCCCAGGCGAAGGGGTCAGGCCTGGGCGAATCGAAGAACTCGCCAGCGCACACGATTCCGCCGTCGGGCGGGCCGCGCCGCACGCTGTAATCGACCGCCAAGGTGTCACCGTGACCGACCAGTCTCAGGCCCAGCGTAAGGTCCTCGAAAGGCCCGGTGAAGGGGTGGACGTGCACGAAGCGATATCCCCCTTTCGAGAGGTACGCCTGGACGGCGGTCTCGGAGACATCCCTCAGGCCCAACATGTAGCCGTCCGACTTGACACCCACCGCCTGGTCGAAGACAAACGGTGCAGCCTGCGGCTTCGTCAGGTTCCACAGATGGGCCTTTTGTCCCACGGTGATCGTCAGCAGCCGGTCTCCCGGCGGCACGAATTGGACAAGCGTGACCGCCTCCTCGTGCTGGAACTCTCGGTCTCGAATCCGTTCGCCCGAGCGCGTGTCCCACAGCCGCACCCAGCCGTCCTCGTGAGCTGTCGCCAACACGCTGCCGTCAGCGTTCAGGTCGGCCGCCAAGGCCCTGGACTCGGGGACCGAAACATGGGCAACGGGCAACGGACAACGCTCGAGCACACTGGCGAGGCAGACCCGATGAGCGGACTCGCGGACCGGATCGCCGGCATCCAATTCGAGCGCCCCCACCAGCCAGGGCAGCGCGCCCGTGTAGTCGCCCCCGACCATGCGCTGCGTGCCTTCGTTCAGGTGGAGTCGGGCCAGATGACGCCGGGCGATTCGCCCTGCCCGCCAGCTCTGCCACCACGCCGCCGAAATCAGCACCCCGACCGCCAGGACCGCCACCCCAACTCGACGCAACAGAACATGGTGTCGCTCTAACCGGCGTAACCGCTTCACGGACGCGCCCCGTTCGAGCAGGGCCAGATCGGCCAGCAGATCGTCCGCCCGATGATACCGTCGGTTTGTGTCTTTGGCGCACGCGCGCAACAGAATCTCGTTGAACTCGAGGATGTCCGCGGCATCCGGCAGTTCCCTCAGGTTCGGCGGCAGGCGCGGGTATTCCCCGCGATTCAACCCGGTGCAAGCTTCGTACAGGAGCTTGCCCAAAGCGTAGAGGTCGGCCGGTGGACTCCCCGGTCCTTCCGGCGGCAGGTAACCCTCGGTGCCGACAATCGATCCGGAATCACCCGCTGTCGCCACGAGCCCGATATCGGCCAACTTCGGCACGCCATGCACGAAGATGACGTTCGAGGGCTTCACGTCCCGGTGCACCAAGCCGTGGTCGTGCAGGTGTTTCAGTGCCGCTGCCAGCGCCGTCGCCAGCGACACGCACTCCCTCACCGGCAACCGCCCGCGCCGCTCGAGGTCCTCTTGCAGCGTCCGCGAAACGTAGGAAGCGACCTCTTCCTCCGCTCTGCGCCCTGCTCCCGCGTCGTCCGCCAGTTCCGTCACGTAGTAAAAGTACTCCCCGCGCCGTCCAACGTGCAGAATCTGCATCAGGTTCGGGTGCGAACGGGAAACGGGCTCATACTTGAGCAAACCTTCATACTCGCGGGTAAACGGCCGGTCTCGGCTGAAATCCTCGCGATGGATGGTCTTCACCGCGCGGTAGGTGCCCAT
>DAOOQY010000595.1:0-3661 GCA_035389025.1 Verrucomicrobiota bacterium | reverse complement strand
GACCAAACAGGCTACGACCAACGAGATTGCGGTGATCAATCTGACCTGTCGCGGACTGAGTTGGAACAAGTTGTTTGCGACGGCTGACAACGAGCTGGCCTACACGCTGCTCAGGGAGTTGGAAGCCAACTCGCAGTTCATGGCTGGAACCAACGGGACGCAATTGGCTGGGCAAATGGAACAGGACGAGACCACCAGCACGTTCAAGTTCGACGTCAAACTGAAGCTCGCGAAGCCCATCAGATTCTAATATGGACTGGGTCAAGAAGAATTTGTTGCTGGTCGTGAGCGGGGCCGTGACGCTCGTGCTCCTGGGCATTGCAGGGTATTTCCTGTGGTCGAAGCACGCGCTCGAATCGCGGGTCACCGAGGACCTCGCGACGCAGACCAGCGAGTTGAACCAGTTGTCCAACTCGGACCCGCACCCCGGAAACGAGAAAGTCAAGAACATCGAAGCCGCGAAGGAGCAGGACAAGAAGCTCCAGGAATTCGTGGCCGAGGCCCGAAAGACCTTCGTCCCGATCGATTATCCCACCAATCTCGACAGCGGCCAGTTGAAGCTCCTGCTCGATACTGTCATCGATGAACTGCACCGGAAGGCGGACGCCATGGGTGTGAAGCTGCAGACAGACCCGAAATACGCGTTCACGTTCGGCGCGCAACGCACACAGATGTACTTCGACCAGAAGGATATCCTCCCGACCGCCCGCATGATGATCGACATCAAGACGATCGCCACGATGCTCTTCGACGCCCGCATCCTCGCTCTCGATGGGATTCGCCGTTGCACGGTCAGCAGCCTGGACACTCCCGGTCCGGAGTTCTGGAACAAGAAGCCGACGACCAACGACACGTACGGTGCCGTGCTGACCCCGTACGAATTCACCTTCCATTGCTTCACTCCCGAACTCAACCGCGTGGTCGAAAGCCTCTACCGCAGTCCGCACGCCTTTCTGCTCAAGAGTGTCGTGGTGGACACCTCGCCCTCCCAACTGCTCGAGAGGCCGGCCGACGGCTCAACCGAGCCGATGGGTCCCATGATGATGCCGGGCATGAACATGGCGCAACTGCAGATGATGTTGCGGTACGGAGGGCGTGGCGCCATGCGCTATGCCACTCCGCCACCCCAGGAGGTGCCTCCGCCCACAGCCCGCGGCGGTTTGACACCCCTTCTCGACGAGAAGCCGTTCCGCGCCGTTCTGTGGGTCGAGTCGGTTCGTCTTCTGGACCCCGAGGAAATCAAGGCAGCAAAGGCGGCCGCGCGCCCAAGCCGGCCCGCCCGCACCGTGACTCCCGAAGGGGGAGAGCCGGGCGCGGATGCAGCCGCACCGACCCCAACTGGGGGCGAGACCCCCGCCGAACCCGCTCCGGACGCTCCCCCCGTTCCCTAGCCGCATTCCGCCATGGAGTTTCTTAAGAAGCATTACGAGAAGCTGATTCTCAGCGTGGTGTTGCTGGGAATGGCCATCGCCGCCGCGCTCCTGCCCCTCAAGGTCAGCCAGGTCCGACAAGAACTCCAGCAGGCGACCCTCAATATCGAACGGGCCCGCATCAAGCCCCTCCCGGAGTTGGACCTCTCCACCAACAACGCCCTCTTGCGACGCGTCCGGACCCCGGCGCGACTGACCCTCGATGCCCCCGGCCATAACCTGTTCAACCCCATCCAGTGGAAGAAGAAGCCGGACGGCACCCCGGTGCCCAGCGAGCAGTTCGGATTGAGCGCTCTCGCGGTGACGAACATCACGCCGCTCTATCTGAGAATCCAGTTCCGGGGCGTGCGCGATTACGGCAGCGACGTTCGTTACGACTTCATGATCACACGCGAGGCCGCCACCAACAGCGCGGCGCGCGGCCCGTTGCCAAACACGCTCGCCGTGGGCGCCAGGACCGACCTCTTTACCGTCAAGGACGTCGATGGGCCGAAGGAGAATCCGCAGGGGCTCATTCTCGAACTGGCCGACTCGCGGCAGCCGGTGGTTGTGACTCGCGATAAGCCATACACCGAGGTGCAGGGTCACACGGCCGATTTGTGGCACAAAACCGAGAACAAAGTCTTCCTCCGACAGCGTCAGGGACAGAAGATTTCCTTCGGCGGTGAAACCTACAATATTATTGCCATCAGCGAACGCGACGTTACACTCCGAGACAGCCGGACTCAAAAGCAGACAACCATCAGTCTTACAGCGGCGCCGTAGGTAATGCGACTTTATGTTTCCTGTCCCAACTGAAGACAAATCCATGATCCGTTCAGCTTTTACCCTCCTCACCCTCGCGCTGCTGGTCGGCAGCGCGCCTCCCGCGCTCGCTCAAGTCGCTCCGGCGGACCCCGTCACGGAGGAGGCGGTGCGAAGGCAGGAAATGAGCGTCATTCTGCGCAAAACTCTGGCCGACGCCCAAGCCGAGCAAAAGCTGGGCGACTACGGAACAGCGGCCAAGCTTTACGAGGAGGCCTGGGGCTACGTCCAGAAAATCGGCGAGACGGTCATCGAAAAGGAGCATCGCGAGACGGTCCAGGGTTTCAGTCATGTCTACCTCGAACTCGCGAAGAAATCCTATTCCCGCGGACAGTACAACGAAGCCAAGAGCCAAGTCTCCCGCGTGCTGCGGGTCGATCCGAAGAACCGCGACGCCCTGACTCTCGCCTCGAATGTTGACAAGGCCCTCGGGGCTCAGGAAGGGCGCGTCCCGAGCAAAGAGACCCAGGCGCTTGTGCCGGAAGTGCAGAGGGAGAAGACGACTGCCGCCACCCTGGTGCAGGACGGCAAGTTGCTCTACGAAATGGGGAGGCTCGAAGAGGCCGCCGAGAAATTGCGGGAGGCCGTGAAACTCGATCCCCAAAACCAGGGGGCGTTTTACTACGCGCGATTGGTCGAGGAGGCTGTGTATTCGATCGAGGCGCGCAAGCGCGAGGCGATGGCGAAGTGGAAGATGGTCGAGGTCGAGCGCGCATGGAATCCGCCGGTGAAGTGGGGCAACATCACAAATACAACAAATCCCTTCGCGCGCACGAATACGATCTACACCGGGGCCGGTCGGCGCGTCATCTTCAGCAAGCTCGAAAAGATTCGGTTCAATCAATACCCCGTCAGCGGCGATATGCCGGGCGTCCCGTTGAGCGTGGTGGTGAAGGATTTGGATGAGGAGGTGAAGCAGCGCGATCCCGAGAAGAAAGGCCTCAACTTCATCCTGGCTCCGTTTGTGGACATTCAGACGCCTTCGGCCCTCCCGATGATGCCCGGCCAGATCGATCCCATGACCGGTCAACCGATCGGCACGGCGCCCCAGCAGGAGCAGTTCGAACTGGGTACCGATGTGTTGATCAAGATCGAGCCGCCCTTGAAGGACGTGAGCCTCAAGGACGTGCTCGATACAATCATCAAAGTGGCCAACAAGCAGATCAAGTACTCGGTCGAAGACTACGCGATCGTGTTCACGCGCAAAATCCCCGAGCAGGAGCAGCTCTTTACCCGCCAGTTCCGCGTCAACCCGAACACGTTCGTGCAGGGCCTCGAAGGCGTGATCGGCGAGCAGTTCGTCGGGGCCTCCATCGGCTCGGACTCCAGCGGCACCGGAACAACCACGGGCGGTATGGGCGGCGGAATGATGGGCGGGATGGGCGGTGGCTACGGCGGTGGCTATGGCGGCGGAGGCGGGTTCATCA
>DAOOQY010000594.1:0-3661 GCA_035389025.1 Verrucomicrobiota bacterium | reverse complement strand
GCGGCTGTTGCGCAAGGAAGACGCTCGAATCGTCGTTGCGGTGGAATCGGGCGATTACCGATTCACGTCGAGCGTGTCCCATCGGAGTCCTTGACCCGTCAAACTCGTTGCAGACAAATCAATCGAGGCTGAGAATCGGGATTTGGTCTGAGGCGCGCCTCGCTGGAGAGCGTGTTTCAGAGGCAAATTCAGGTCTTGCCAACCGCGCGGGTTGCAGTCTAGGCTCCCCGCTCTTTTGAATCCGCCGATGCGGATGACGCCGGGTCCGCCTGCGAAATGCGGAGCGGGACCGGGCGAAGAATCATACACGATATTATGGCAGTCAGAATTCGCTTGAAGCGGATCGGGACGACCAACGCCCCGGCCTACCGCATTGTGGTCGCCGACGGGCGCAGTCCGCGCGACGGGCGTTTCATCGAGGAAATCGGGTCGTACCTGCCCCAGAAGCGGGAGGACAACGTGACGCTCGCTTTGGAGCGGGCCGAGTACTGGCTGAGCAAGGGGGCGCGTCCGACCGAGACGGTTGCCAGCTTCATCAAGCGGGCTCGGAAGAGCGCGCCGGCGCCCCAAAGTTGAACGGGGAAGGTCTCATGCAGGCCTGGCTTGAATTCGTGGTCAAGGGTTTGGCGGATCGCCCCGATGCCGTCATGGTGACGCCGCAGGAGCGGGATGGCTTCACGGTGTACGAACTTCGCCTGCATCCGACCGATGTTGGGAAGATCATCGGACGCCAGGGTGCGACCATTCATGCGCTGCGCGCCCTGGTCCAGGTGGGAAGCGCCCGCCAGGGCCAGCGCTGCAGCCTCGAACTGGTCGAGGAAGTCCCGCCCAAAGACTGATCCCATCCCGGCCTGACCGGGCGGGTGTTGCGGGACGGGCTCGATGCCAGCGATCGGGGGCGGTATGAAGATCGATGTGCTGACCCTGTTTCCGGGGATGTTTGCGGGTCCACTCGACGAGAGCATCGTGGGTCGGGCTCGGGAGCAGGGTGTGTTGGATTTGCGGATACATAACCTGCGCGACTTTACCCACAACCGCCACAAGACGGTCGATGACAAGCCGTTTGGGGGCGGGCCGGGCATGCTGATGAAGCCCGAGCCGATCTTTGAAGCAGTTGAACATTTGCGGCAGCCGGACACGCGGGTCATCCTGCTCTGCCCGGCCGGACGGCTCTTTCGCCAGTCCATCGCCCGCGAACTGGCCGTTCTCCCCCATCTGCTGCTGATCTGCGGCAGCTACGAGGGAGTGGACGAGCGGGTGCGCGAGCACCTGGTGGACGACGAGTTGTCGATTGGCGATTACGTGCTGACCAATGGCGCGCTTCCGGCCATGGTCATCGTGGACGTTGTGACGCGGCTCCTGCCGGGCGCGCTCGGAGACGATTCGAGTGCCCGGGACGAGTCGTTCAGCGCGGGCTGGCTCGAGTATCCGCAGTACACGCGGCCCGCTCAATTCAGGGGATGGAAGGTGCCGGACGTGTTGCTGTCCGGACACCACGCCGCGATCAGCCTCTGGCGGGCTGAGCAGGCGCAGCAGAGGACGCAGCAGCGGCGGCCCGATCTGATGGGCCCGCCGGGAAGCGAGCCGGGAGATTAGAGAGAAAACGATAGCACGACCATTTATGAATCAGGCACTACTGGACAGGATCGAGGCGGCTCATTTGCGCAAACGCCCTCTGAGATTTGAAGTCGGCGACAGCGTGCGCGTCCACACCAAGGTCGTCGAGGGCGACAGGGAACGCATCCAGGTGTTTGCCGGTGTCGTGATCGGACGCCGCGGACACGGGATCAACGAGACCTTCACCGTCCGACGCATCAGCTACGGCGAAGGCGTCGAGCGGGTATTCCCCTCGCATTCCCCTCGAATCGAGCGCATCGAGGTCGAACGCGAAGGCTCCGTCCGCCGCGCCAAACTGACTTACCTGCGCAAGCGCATCGGCAAGAGCGCCGTCGCGGTCAAGGAGAAGGAACACCACGCAGCCGACGCCACCGCGGCCGCCCCGACGAAAGAAGCCGAGGCGGTGAATCCGCCCGCCGAATCGCCGGCAGCGGACGCCGCGGCGAATACCAACACGTGATCCCTGGGCCCGGACGCGCGGCCTCGACCACGCCTGGCCGAAGCCGCACGGCCGCGGAGTCCTCACTGCCTTCGAGCAGTTGAATGCCCCGGTCGATCGCTTCGAGTTCGAGCGCCGCCTCCTTTGCCGCGTCACGCGGATTGCCGGTGTGGACGAAGCGGGGCGCGGTCCGCTGGCGGGTCCGGTAGTGGCAGCGGCGGTTGTGTTGCCGGCGCGTTTTCTCCGGGGGGGGCTTTCGGCGGACTTGGAGGGTTTAAACGACTCGAAACAGCTCACGGCGCGGCAGCGCGACCGTTACTTCGAGGCGCTGACGCACACCCCAGACGTGGCCAGTGCCGTCTGCACGGTCGGGGTCGAGGTCATCGACGCGATCAACATCCTGCGGGCCACGCACCAGGCGATGGCCGAAGCGCTTGCCCAGCTCGAGCCCAGACCCGAGCATGTCCTGGTGGACGGGTTGCCGGTGAAATCCCTCCCCTACCCCCAGACCGCCCTTGTGAAGGGCGACGCCCGGAGCTATTCGATTGCCGCCGCCAGCATCGTGGCCAAAGTCACCCGAGACCGCCTCATGCTCGAATTCGACCGGCGCTATCCCGAGTACGGGTTTGCGAGGCACAAGGGATACGGCACGCCCGAGCATTTGGCCGCACTCGCCCGCCACGGGCCCTGTCCGATCCACCGCCGCAGCTTCACCCCATCGCGGCTGTCGCAGCCGCATTTGTTCTGATCCAAGCCATGGGCCTGTGGGAGCGATGCAGGAAATGGGCCGGACTCGCGAGCGAACCAACCCATTTGCACCGCGGGCGCCTGGGCGAACGCGCGGCCCGCCGGCACCTGCAACGCCTCGGGATGAAATTCCTCACGGCGAATTTCCGGACCAAGCGCGGCGAGATCGACCTGGTCTTCCGGGATCGGGATTGCCTGGTGTTTGTGGAGGTCAAGACACGTTCGTCCGAGGATTGGACGCGACCGGCGGCGGCGGTCAACGCGCGCAAGCGGCGTCTGCTGTCCCGAGCGGCGCTCGATTATCTGGGGCGGCTCGACGATCCGGAGATCAAGATTCGATTCGACATTGTCGAGGTGCTGCTCGAGGCGGGCGCGGTGCGCGAAATCCGCCACCTGCCGCACACCTTCTCACTCGAACCGCCCCACCGCCACGGTTGAGCCTGAAGCCTCAGGCGCGGACTCCGCCCGCTGCCGCAGTTCGTCGCGGGTCCAAAAGCGGCCGGACTTCAATTGGTCGCCCAGTTGACTCGTGCGGAGGCTTGCGCCGGGCTCGTTGAGATGGAACTCGGTGTCGGCGAAATGTCCGAGCACGACATGGGCGCCCAACTGTTCGTCGCGCAGGACGGGGCAGTACTCCGCGATTTCGCGGAGCAGGCCGGCGTTGAGCCGCTGGTAGGCCGGGACGGCATTGGTGGGCGTGTAGCGCCAGGGGAGCGAATAGCAGAGCGTCACCTGATTGCTTCGGCACCACCGGGCCAGCGCTTCGAGCAGGGAGCGGGCCTCCGGATGCAGGTGCCCGGCGTGCGATGTCAGCGTGGTCAAGGGCATCCGAACAGGCGTCTGGTGGAAGCCGGTGGG
>DAOOQY010000593.1:0-3673 GCA_035389025.1 Verrucomicrobiota bacterium | reverse complement strand
GAACATGCCGCTCCGAGGCGGCGTTCCTCGCCGCCGCGGAGCGGCTTCGTTCAACCAGTCGCGCCAGCCAACGTCGGGAGATGGCCCGGTGGCTTACCCGGCGTGGCTGCGCTGATCGTTCGCTGAAGGGCATCCCCATGCGAAGACACCTCGGTATCACGACAACTCTGGCACTCGTTGCACTACTCGTATCGGCCGGCGGCGGATGCTCGATCAATGAGCGCAAGCGCTTGCATGGCTCCACGCGCAACCGGGCGACACTTGAGTGCCGCGCGCCGACGTCCGAAGCCCGGATCATGAGCCCATTTTCCTTCTCCGTTGGTGGTCCTGTTAACGAGCCCAAGCAGTTTGACCTCTGCTTCTACTTTGACAGCAACGATTGTGCAGGTGGGGCCATCGTCGGACATCACGACAGGAAGGGGTGGCTGTTTCCCATTGGAAAGCATGACTGGCAGGACTTGCAGCGATACCAGAACCCACCGGCCGATGCGGTTTCGACCGAGGCGATCACACCGATCACGAAGGCGCAGGAAGGCTTTTCCTTCTGGGTGAAAACCGTCAGCGGCCGACATGCGATTGTCAGAATAGCAGAGGTTCAGGCCGCAACATACGACGAGATCGCTCGGGGCAAGACGGCGAGTATTGAGTTCGAATGGGTGTGGAGATGACTGCCTGCTCGAGTATCAAGCCCAGCGAACCATAGCGAATTGAGCGAACGCAAGTTGCCGGCCCGCCGCCTCTGCGCCTGGGATTCCCTCCCGTGGCCCGACGGGTCGTGACCGATTCGCTGGCCGTTTTCCTCGCGTCGAGGCACCGGCGACGCGCTGCCGAATCGCCCCGGTGGCGGCGCTCTATCTTTCCTGAACGTCGGCGGGCCTCTCAGGCTGTTCTCGCCGCCGACTTGAACTTGTGACCATCGGCCCGCCGACCTCCGGGACGCGCGTCCTGGCCGAGTTCTGGCGCGATGCCCTCGGCGGGGAGTTCAGGTGCACGGGTGCCGGCACGGCGGGGACGTGGATCCAAATCCGGCCGGCGGCTGCGGTGACGGCTGATCGGACGACGGGCACGGTCTCGCACCTTCCTTGAATCGCTTCCCACTTTGAAGCTGGCCTTCTCTGTGCGGCGGCGCATATTGTGCTCTTACGAGCCGCAACCATGAGAGAACTGGAGCATTCACCGAGCGAACCGCTCCCCGGTTCGCGGGTGACACGGAGGGCTTCACTCTCATCGGGCTCCTAATGACCATCGCCTCCATCGCGATTCTAGTCGCGATGTCGCCACCCGCAACTTGCGGGGCCAAGACCTGGGCCGGCCAGACCGGGCGCAGGAAGGCCCGGGGTGCCAACAACGGCAGAGCGAGCCGGTCACCAAGCGTTCGCCCGGCGATGCACCGATCCCACCGAAGCCTTGGTCGATGGGATCCCCTATCGGGAGACAGATGCCCGCTGAACAAACGAGGAATGAAGATCGGCTGGACGAAAGAGCCTGCCGGGTACGAATGATGGGTCGTCCTGCGGCACGCGGGATTGCTATTAGACCGACGCCGCTGAGACTCAGAGGCCAAACAAAGAACCACTCAGTCTTATGAACAGAACACACCGCGTTATCCAATCCAGCACTGGCGCAACGGCGCGCTCGTGCCGTCGCGGGATCGGGCTGTTCGCGGCCACTTCCGTCCTATGTCTGTGGATGCCGCTAACACAGGCACACACCAGAGTGATCGCCTATGCCGTGCCCGCCGGCACGACCGGCAACCAGGCGTTTGGGGGCACACTCGGCATGGATTTCGACGTCGATAATCCAATCGTGATCACTCGCCTGGGTGTCTTTGACGACTCGAGCGACGGCCTCAACCGCACGATCACCGCCCGCCTCTACAACCGCACTGATCTCAGTGAGTTGGCGAGGCTCGACTTTACCCCGGAAGACCCGGGGGAACCGGTCGGCGGCAGCCGGTTCAAGGCGCTGCCAGCGCCGCTCCGACTCGAAATCGGCTTTCAGGGCACGATCGTCGCTGAAGGTTATGGGGCTGGGGAACGACTCCGAAATGCTTCCATTGCCCCGATCGGGCCGGTGTGGACCTTGAACGACGGCAATGGCTCGCTCGCATTCGTGGGCACCAGCCGCTGGGGTGCGGTGCCGCCGGGGGGCTACCCGGCCTACGTCGATACCATGGTCGCTGAGTATGCCGCCGGCACGTTCGAGTACGAGGTCACACCGCCACTCCGACCCGGCACGCCGGTCCTTCGCGTCACACTCCCCACCGAGGACGCCGCAGCCACGCTTTTCTGGGAGCCGGTGACCGAACCCATGCCCGCCGCCATCTACGTAGTGTACCGGGCGGCTTCTGCCGACGGCCCGTTCACTCCGATCGGTGAGGGAGGCCTGACCAGCTATTACGACAGCGGCTTGGTGAACGGCGTACCGGTGTTCTACAAGGTGGTGGCGGTGGGCAGCGGGGGCGAAGCAAGTTTCGACTCGAACATCGTCACGGTGACACCGAATCCACGCCGTCCGGGCGTGGCCTATGTCAACCCATCGGCTCAAGAGGGTAACCAGGCCTTCAGCGGTTCACTCGGCATGGACTTCGACGTCGCCCGCCCGATCCAAATCACGAAGCTGGGCCTATTCGATGAGTACTCGGATGGGCTTTTCCTCACGCTGCACGCAGCGGTCTGGGATCGCCAAAACCTGAAGGAATTGGTGTGCCTCGAGTTTACTCCCGAGAACCCTGGTGATCTGGTCGGCGGCACACGGTTCAAGGAACTGGCGCGCCCGCTGCGGCTCAACGCCGGTTTTCAAGGGACCATCGTCGCCTACGGTTATGGCACGGAGGAGCGGGTGTTCAACACTGGGAATCGGCCGGAGGATGTGGTGAAGTTGGGGACGTTCGACGGGGGTTCATTGCTGTTTGTCGGATCGAGCCGTTATTCCGCCAGGCCCGGGGTCTTCCCAGAGACGGCTGACCGCGGTCCCGCGAACCGGTATGCCGCGGGGACTTTCTACTTTGAGCCAATCACGTTCTGGTCGACTCTCTCGATACGCTCCATGGCCCTGGACCGAGTTGAGGTGTCCTGGACCGGACAGGGGACCATCCAGGAGGCGGATCGTGTGATCGGGCCTTGGACCGTTTCCGCTTCGCAAGCGAACCCGCAGGAGTCTCCGGCCGCATCCGTGGGCAAGTTCTTCCGCGTCATCGACGCCACAGGCCAGTGTTCAGAAAACGCCGTGGGCTATTACCACCTGACGTTGAAGAGCGGATTCAACCTGATTAGCAATCCGCTCAACAACACCGGGCCGGGCGGAAACACCATCGGCGCACTCTTGGGCACGGCGTTACCCGACGGCACATGTGTGTACAAGTTCGTCCCGGACGGTCATTGTCTCTTCGGCGGACACTATGAAACGGCGAATGGCTATACCACGCTGTTCGGGTGGAATAGGCCAACGATGACGGTGGAACCCGGTGAAGGCATTTGGGTCTACCTTCCGCCAGGCCCGGACATCGCCCTCCTATTCGTTGGCGAAGTCGTGCAGGGGGTTTGGGTCATTGACCTGTGTCCCGGCTTCAACATGGTATCTTCCAAGGTCCCGCAGGCTGGGAAGCTGCAGACCGATCTTACTGATCAGTCAGCAGCATAGGCTACACTGTCGGCACGAAAAAAGGAGCGGA
>DAOOQY010000592.1:2445-3676 GCA_035389025.1 Verrucomicrobiota bacterium | reverse complement strand
CCGCGATCCATGACCCGTATTCTAACATGGCCACTGCGAACGGACAACTGGCGTGTTTGCTTAGCCCGGATATTTCACAAGGCTTCGCGGTGGCAAAAAGTGGTGGGAAATGCAGGCTAGCGGTCTGCGCGAGGTCGAATCTCGATCCACCTCAGAAAACGTTGAGGGTGAACCTCGGCGGCGGTCGGGATTTCGATCTGGATGTTGCCCTGGCCGTCAGCCGCGCGATCCGACTCGGGCACGTCCGTCCAGGGGCCGGTCAGCCTTGGCGCTGACTGCAGCCGGCAATGCTGACCGGGCGTCGCCCGATGCCGGAGTTGCAGCCAGTTGCCGTGCAGCACAATCGAGGGCGCGCGGATGGGAGAATCGCTCTCAGAGACCAATTCAGCAGCGATGTCACATCCTGAATCTTCTGGCGTGCCGCGCTCAGCCCGGAGTGAGAAGGCGCTTGCCAGTTCCAGAGCCCGCTCCCCGACAGGCACGGCGATGAGCGCCAAGCCGCTTGACGCGCTGTCGAGGTTCTGGGTGACAATGTCGGCGTCTGTCTTGGACACTTTTGAATCCCGGTTGATATCGTATCGTGAGACGACGCCTGCCGATCCAGCAGCCAGGCTGAAGTTGGCTCGTATCAAATCGCGGTCGGCCAGAGTGACCTTGGCGTCACTTGTCGAGTTGCCTGTGTCCCCCAGTGCATTGCCAAAATAGAAGACGTCACTGGTCGTCAGCCCGGTGTTCACTGTCGGCCGCACCGTGACCTGCAACCACTTCTTGGCGATCGACCCCGCACTGGGCCAGTTCGGCCAGATCAGCGTGACTCGATCCGCCCCATCGACGCCTGCGCCCCGGCGCACCGCGACAAGCGATGGCGCAGGCCCGGCGACCCAGGTCGCCAAGTCGTTGTTGTTGCCAACTCGAAAGTAGAAATCTTCGGCGGTGAGATTTCCCGCCAAACCGGCGATATCCACCATGATGCCGTTGATGCCGCTGCTCGAGCTGGTGTAGTTGGCGAAGGTCGCCGTCTGGCCCGGAAGAAGGGCCGTCTTGTCCGTGGCAATGGCCGCGTCGTCCAGGGAGTTGGCCGCGGCATTCTTATCGTCCCAGCGCGACTGATTGTAGAAGATATGCCGGCCAACGACACGCGCTGCAATGGTCTGGCTGACCGTCACGGTCAGCGTAAACTGGGTCGAGGCGAACGCCTTTCCATCGGTCACCGTCAGGGTGATGATTGTGG
>DAOOQY010000592.1:0-2345 GCA_035389025.1 Verrucomicrobiota bacterium | reverse complement strand
CCGGATCGTTGTCCACATCATCCACGGTGAATGCGATCGGGCCGATGACCGAGTCTTGCGGGGCGGACTGATCGTCGATCGCGCCGATGGTCGGCGGCGCGTTTGGGGCGAGGAAGCTGACCTCGAACTGGGTCGAGGCGAACGCCTTTCCATCGGTCACCGTCAGGGTGATGATTGTGGTGCCGGCGCTCTGGGCAACGGGCGTCAAGGTGATCGTGCGATCGGCGCCCGCGCCGGCCAAGGCGATGTTGGCGTCGGGAACAAGCGCCGTGTTGCTCGAAGTGGCGGTCACCGCGAGCGCGGCCGGATCGTTGTCCACATCATCCACGGTGAATGCGATCGGGCCGATGACCGAGTCCTGCGGGGCGGACTGATCGTCGATCGCGCCGATGGTCGGCGGCGCGTTTGACGCAAGGAAGCTGACCTCGTTCGACGGATCGCTTTCGAGACCAGCGGTGTTGTACGCCGTGACGACGAAGTAATAGGTCACGTCGGTCTGCAGATTCGTGTCGGTGAATGTCGTGACATTCCCCACATCCACAGTTCGGTCGTAAACGCCCGAACTCTGGCCCCGATAGAGCCTGTACCCAGCCAGGTCGGGTTCGCTGTTCGGGTCCCAGGCCAGAGTAACCTGTGCGCCCCATGCGGCACCGCTGCCCCACAGAACTCCCGCAACCACGAAGGCGATACACAAATCTGCAATCCAAGACGATGTCTCACGATCCATGTACGGTTTTCTAACGTGCCGACTGCGACCGGACAATTGGGGTGGTTGCTTACCGGGAATGGTGGGATTGCATACAGAGCGTTGCGTGCTGAGCGTTGCGTGCCTGCACGAAGACCTCACACGCGTCGAGATCGGGCCATTTGCGGCCGGCCTCTGTTTACCGGGCACTCACCCGCGGCGCGCGTGATGCGCGATGCCGCTTGAAAGAGGGCCGGCACACACTACTCTGATCTTCAGCATGAGAACAGAAACTGCGGCGTGCCGAGCACGGACCTGGCTGTGGGGCACCGTGATCTTCGGCATATTGGCTCTGCACGGCCCTCAAGCCCAGGCAGCGGACAACGTGTATCTGACCGGCGTCCCCGATTACGAATGGCACCAGGCCTGTTTCGGCACGGCGACCGGCAACCTGATTGGCTTCTGGGATCGACACGGTCTCCCCAATTTCTACACCGGGCCGACAGCAGGTGGTGTGGCGCCACTCGACAGCTACGAAAACACGACCAACGCAGGCATTCGATCGCTCTGGATGTCCATGGCCGGACGCGACGGACGCCCTGCCGACATGATGGGGCACGAGGATGATTATTACATTCGCTATGAGAGCACCCGTGACGATCCGTACATCACCCACGGACGCCCCGAGCACGCCCCCGACTGCATCGGCGACTTCATCGGCATGAATCAGAAGAAGTGGACGCTCATGGACGGCGAGTGCGACGGCAACATCGACGGTTACGTCTACAACTACTGGGACAAGACCGGAGCGCGGCGCTGGAACTACACACCCGACACCACCGCCGGAGAACCGGCGGTCGATCTGCAATCGGGCCTTCGGGCCTTTGCCCGATATCGGGGCTACGCCGCGGACACGTTCTCGCAGTACGCGGATTTCAACCCGGACATTCCGGTTCCAGGGAACGGGTTCGGGTATGATGACTTGAAGGCCGAGATCGACGCTGGCTACCCGGTGCTGATCTTCCTCCAGAACTACCCGGAGAAATCGCGGCCATTCGACGGGATGCCGCAAGCCAATCCGTCGATTCACGGGATGCTGGCAACTGGGTACTACATCGACGACGTCGGCACCCGGTTCGTTCGGGCACGCACCAGTTGGGCACTTGGCGACCAGTATTATCGGTGGACAAGCGCTTCTTGGGTGTCGTGGACGCCTTTGCCTGTCCGAGGCGTGATTGCCTTTCACCCGCTGCCTCGAATCCTGAGCTTCGAGATCAAAGGCGACGAGATCCGTCTTCACTGGGAAGGACCGGACGCGGAACTCTTTGATCAGATCGAGCAGGTCGCCCGGAAGGCACACTGGTACGTGCTCGAGAAGGCGACAGCGCTCAATCCCAGCGATTTCACCCCCGTTGCGCCCCCAACCACGGCCCGCGAATTGACTGTGTCCGCCTGCTGTCCCGGAACGGCCTTCTACCGACTGCGAGTGGTCTCGTCGCCCTGACAATCGGGCCGAGTCCCCGCAATCCCTCGAACGCCTGGCACGGGTCAAGTCCGGCCCCCAGGTGTCCAATGCGATGAGGGGGCGCGAGGGACGGAGGCACGGCACGGTCTTTTCATTTGGAGCGGTGCTTGAGGAGTGCTTGGAAAGGGATACGGG
>DAOOQY010000591.1:0-3688 GCA_035389025.1 Verrucomicrobiota bacterium | reverse complement strand
AAAATGGCCTTTGTCTTCGGCGACAACCTTCCCGCCGGCTTCCATCGCCTGCCACCCGCACCCGTGTCGGCCCAGGTACATCAACTGCCGTGTGCCGTAGATTTCGACCCGGCACGAGCTCTGGGGCCAGTGGGGCCACTGGTTGCCGTAACGCACCTCGTTTGGGAACTTCTTCATGTACGGCATCGCGGTCCCGCTCTCGCAGGTCATCACGAAATCCCCGTAGTCATAGGTGACGACCATGGTGTCCGGAATCTCGCGCGCGTCGGACCAGCCGAGGCGTCCGCCCGCGCAGCTCACCGACTTGGGGGCGGGCGGATCCCCCAACACCATGCGTGTCAGGTCCAGTTGATGGCTGGCGTCGCCCGAGAACGCCCCGCCGCAGTAGTCCCACCAGTCGTTCCAGCCGAAATGCCGGCCCGGATTGTACGGCACCTCGGGGGCCGGCCCGAGCCACAGGTCCCAGTCGAGCCCGGCTGGGACGGCGCCATCGGGACGGGCCGTCCAGGGGCCGCCTTCGAGCAGGTTGTAGACCTTGACCAGGACAACCGTGCCCAGTTTGCCGCTCCGAATATAGTCGCGCGCCGTCAGCGCATAGGGGGCGCTCCGATTCTGGAACCCGACCTGCACCACGCGCTGGTACTTGCGCGCCGCCTCGATCATCGCGATCCCCTCATGCAGCCGCAGCGAGGTGTTCTTCTCGACGTAGACGTCCTTGCCCGCCTGGCACGCCCACACGGTTCCCAGCCCGTGCCACTGTTCGGGTGTGGCCAGCACCACCCCCCTCACCTCCGAATCGTCCAGCGCCCGGCGCATGTCCTGCACCGCCTGGGGCGCACGCGCCTGATTCCTGGCCAGGGTCTTCGCTCCCGCCTCGGCTCGCGGCAGGAAGGCGTCGCAGACGTACTTGAACTCGACCCCGGCCACTTGCTGGAAGTTGCCGGCGAGTTGCGAGCCGCGTCCGCCGGCGCCGATCAGCGCCAAAGCGACGCGGTCCTGCACGTCCTGGCCGCGGCCGGGCCGGCTGACTGTGAACAGAGCGCTCCCCGCGGCCAGCAGGGCGCCGCCGCGCGCGGATGCGCGGACGAAGGTCCGACGATTCATTGGTTTCATCGATACGCCCCCTTTCCAGAGGCGCAGCCTGGTGCGGTCGTTCAGCGCGTGAGCCCGGCGCGCCAGGCCTCCCCGCGCTGTTCGATCGCGCCGGGATCGAGCAGCTTCGATGACAGCAGCACCAGGTATTGAATCTGGAATCTCTCGCCGCCGCGGTACACCAGCGGCTCCTTGTCGAGCCCCTGGGTCGCGGACAGATAGGCGAAGGGTGTCCGCATGCTGAAGTAGTTGGCGTGGCCGCGCGCATTGGCGGGGTCCCCATACAAGACCAGAGTCGCAGGCTTTCCGGGCCTGTCGAAGGCGACCGATCCCCAGCGGTGCACGCTGACGTCCTGACGGTTGTCGCCCAAGTCGGGCTTGCCACCTGTGTTGAGGTGGGCCGCCACGGGATCAAGGTCCTGGAGGAAGCGGATTCCGAGGCCGTGGTAGGTCGATCCGGTCAGCACAACCTGGTTGGTCTTGGTGCCGACCTCGAACGCCGACGTCCACTGCAGCGCGACTTCTTGCCGAGCCTCATCGACCGTGAGCGTGAGCGTGCGCTGTTCAACCAGCAGCGCCACTCGGGGCGTATCGGGCAGAAAGGCGTCCGCCGGCTCGACCCAATGGATGGTCTGGCGCAGCACCGCCTCCGGCTGCCCGCCCGCGCCGACCCGAATCTCCGGCTTGGCCATCGACACCGATTTCTGAACGCCGCTTCCCGGGGCCTCTTCCCAGAAATTCAGGCCGTTGACGCGAATCCCGTACATCAGGGCGTGGTGATGCAGATGGTCATGGGGGGCGTCGCGCAGGACATTGTCCCCGTTGACCGTGCAGAGTTCCTTCACATACGGCTTGTACTTCTCGGGCGCGCATGAATAGACCATGAGAGGGCGGCCCCGATATGTGATTCTCCATTCGGCGGGCCGCGTCGTTGGCTCGGCGCCAAAAGGTGAATCGGCTGCCAGAGCCGGGACCTCGAGCGCAAGAATGAGGGCGAACGGTGCAAGTCTGATCGAAGCTCGGAGTGAATGCATGAGCCCAGTCAATCACCACCTGCGCCCGATGGGAAGTCAGGAGTGAATCGGAAGCCGAGGGCCGTTACAACGCCTGGGATCCACCACTCTGGAATCAACAGCGTCGCAGTGATGAAGAGATCTGCCACGATGAGGAATCGCAGCGCCAGAGAAGTTGGAACAAGTGTGGTGTCTTTGCGTTAGCCCGGATCGATCACAGGTTTCCCGCCGAACCTGATCCGGGCTGTGAGGAGCGATTTCGGCAGAATCAACTGCACCGCGACGCCCCCCAGGTCTCTTTGCCGAAGACAGTTGAGACAGTGTTTGCAGTGGACCAGCCACCTTGGTCATTGTGGGGCGCGCAATGAACAGCTTGCGAATCTTCGGATTGAGTGTCGCCCTCCTCGCGCCATCCCAGGCGGCGGAGCCGACGAAACCGGACCAGGTCCTGCCGCGGGGCTACGTCGCCTACCGCACCTCCACCCCGATCACCATCGACGGCAGACTCGATGACGCGGCCTGGGAAGCCGTGCCGTGGTGGGAAGACCACGTGGATATCGAGGGTTTTGAGAAGACTGTTCCGCGGTTCGGCACCCGGGGCAAGATGCTCTGGGACGACACGTATCTTTACGTCGCGGCGTATCTGGACGAACCGCACGTCTGGGGCACGCTGACCCGGCACGATTCGGTCATCTTCCAGGACAACGATTTCGAGGTGTTCATCGACCCCGACGGCAACAACCAGCAGTACTACGAGATCGAGATCAACGCGCTCAACACCGAATGGGACCTGAGGCTCGTCAAGGCGTATCGAAACGGCGGACCCGCCCTGAACGAATGGGAAATCCCGGGCCTGCGGCACGCCACACACGTCGACGGCACGCTCAATCATCCCTACGATACCGACAAGGGCTGGTCGGTTGAATTCGCATTCCCTTGGCAGTCTCTCAACGAGTTTGCCAACTGCCCCTGTCCCCCAAACGACGGCGACCAGTGGCGCGTCAACTTCTCCCGGGTCCAATGGGTCGTCGACATCATGGACGGCGCCTATCGGAAGGTCGCCGGCCGGCCCGAAGATAACTGGATCTGGTCGCCTCAGGGGTTCGTGGACATGCACCGCCCGGAAACCTGGGGCTTCCTGCAATTCTCGATGGTGGAAGCCGGCAAAGGTGTCGTGGCGCTCCGGCGGGACCCCGACTACCCGGCCCGCATGTACCTAATGAAAGTCTACTTCGCGCAGGCCGATTTCAAGGGAAGGCACGGGCGCTGGGCCAGCTCCGTCGAGGAACTCGGACTGGCCGGAAACAGCGTGCCCGAGAAGGCGCGGATCGATGCGAACAAGCGTCTGGAGGACATGGGGCTCGCCCCGAAAGACAACGCCCCCTTTGCGGCATCCGCCCGCATCGAGGTCACCGAACCGGGGTACAAGGCCTCCGTCGATTCGACTCGCGGGGGCCGATGGTATGTCCGCGAAGACTCGAGGCTCTGGCACGACGCGAAGTGAGTCGGGCCAGGCCTTGGATCGAGGCGATTCGGACCATCAGTCAGGGCCTCGCGCAGATCGGCCGAGGTGGCGGTGGGCA
>DAOOQY010000590.1:0-3691 GCA_035389025.1 Verrucomicrobiota bacterium | reverse complement strand
ATCCGGACGGACATGCCCGACGATGCAGAACGTCCGGTGTTTTCGGAGGGCATCGAGGATGCGTTCGACCGCGCGAGGTCTGGACTTCATGGCGCGAACGAGATGGATGACAGAAGCATCGGCAGGGAGCGGTTCGAGGGAAATGCGGCGGAGCGCATCGCCTTCACCTCAGTTGGTCGGGGCCGATTCCGGCGGCGAGGCCCGCTCGATTTCCTCGATGATTTCGAGCACGCGGTTGCCGCGGGCGATGGCCTCGTCGGCGACGAATCTGAGTTGGGGAACGTATTTGAGCACCACGGCGCTGGCCACCATGCTTTGAATTCGCGCGCGTTGCTGATTCAAAGCCGCGAGGCCTTGTCTGCGCTGCTCGGGCGAACCGACGACGCCGACGTAGACGAGGGCGGACTGGAGGTCGCCGGCGAGGGCGACCTCATTGACGGTGAGCAGGCCGGCCTCGGAAACCGGGAACTCGCGCAGCAGGATGCTGCTGAGTTCTCTTTTGATCAGTTCGCGAACGCGTTCGTGTCGTCGGCTTTGCATGATCGAGATCGGGCGGCAAATCGGGCGGCGGGCATCCGGAGGCCGAGGCGTCCGGGAGCGCCCCTCAGAGTTGCTGTCGGACGACCTCGATCGTGTAGCATTCGATCGTGTCGCCCTGCTGGAAATCGTCGAAGCCGTCGAGCCGGATGCCGCATTCCATGCCGGCCCGGACTTCATTGGCCTCGTCCTGGTATCTTCGAAGCGTCTGGATGATGCCTTCGTGGATGAGATTGCGCCGGCGCATGACGCGGGCCTTGCCTTTGACCAGGCGCCCGCTCTGGACGACGCACCCGGCGACATGGCCGCCTTTGGACAAGGCGAACACCTGCCGCACTTCGGCCACGCCGAACACCACCTCTTTCTGAAGCGGATCGAGCAGCCCCGCCATGGCCTCTTTGACCTGGTCGATCAGTTCGTAAATGATGGCGTAGAGCTTGATCTGCACGCCCTCGCGCTTGGCCAGGTCCGGCACCGATCCGTCGATGCGTGTGTGGAATCCGAGGATGATGCCTTTGGATGCGGAGGCCAGGAGGACGTCCTCTTTGGTGACGGCCCCCACGCCGCTGTAGATCACATTGAGCGAGACCTTGTCGCTGTCGATTTGCCGCAACGAATCGACAATGGCCTCGACCGATCCCTGCGTGTCCGCTTTGACGACCAATCGGAGAATCTTGGCTTGCTCCTCTTCCATCGTCTGGAAGATGGTTTCGAGCGTGACTTTCGGGCGATGCTCGACCTCCTGATCGCGATGCGCGGCGGCCCGCTCTTCGCAGAGGGCGCGCGCGACCTTCTCGTTCTCGACCACGGCAAACTCCGCGCCGGCTTCGGGCACTCCGTTGAGTCCGAGCACCTTCACCGCCCGCGATGGCTCGGCGGCCTTCAACCGTTTGCCGCCCTCGTCGATCAGGGCGCGCACCTTGCCGTAATACTGGCCGCAAAGCAGAAGCTGCCCAACCCGCAGCGTTCCCTTGCGAACCAGCAGGGTCGCCGTGGGACCGCCGGGTTCGAGTCCGGACTCGACGACGTTGCCCTTTGCGGGGCGAGTGGGGTTGGCTTTGAGTTCGAGCAATTCGGCTTGGAGCAGAATGCTGCCAAGCAGCTTGTCGATGCCCTGCTTGGTCATGGCCGAGACGTCGACGAACATGGTGTCGCCTCCCCAGTCGTCGGGCGTGAGGCCTCGTTCCTGCAACTGCTGCCGAACTCGCATCGGCTCGGCGTTCGGATGATCGCATTTGTTCACCGCGACGACGATCGCCACCTTGGCCGCCTGGGCGTGGCTGAGGGCTTCGAGCGTCTGCGGCATGACCCCGTCGTTGGCCGCCACCACAAGGACGACAATGTCCGTCACGTGAGCGCCCCGGGCGCGCATCGCGCTGAAAGCCGCGTGGCCCGGCGTATCGAGGAACGTGATCGGGCAAAGCTCTTTGGGCCGCTCGGGATGGGGCACGCTGATGCTGTAGGCCCCGATGTGCTGCGTGATCCCTCCCGCCTCGCCCGCCACGACGTTCGACCGGCGGATGACGTCCAAGAGGCTGGTCTTGCCGTGGTCGACATGCCCCATGATGGTAACCACGGGGGGACGCGGTCTGAGGTCTTCGGTCCGATCCTCAGCGTCCTCCGGTTCCTTCTTGGGGGGCGGTCGATGAATCACGCCGCCGCCCTTCTCGCGCTTCTCGACCCGGAAACGGAAATTGTATTTTGCGCAGACCCGCTGCGCATGCTCGGATTCGATGGCCTGGTTGACCGTCGCGAAGACGCCCAGTTCCATCAGATCGGCAATCAATTGGAATGGTTTCTTGCCCAGTTGCTCGGCCAAATCGCGGACGATGATGGGCGGCTTGAGCGAGATTTCCGCGCCCGTGGCAACCGGGAGCGGCGGCAGAGTCGCCCCTCGGCCCGGCTCACGGGCTGGAGGCGCGGCGGGTGTTCCGGCGCGTTGCCCGGGCGCGCCGTAGGGCCGTTGCGCCGCCGGCTGCCCGCCGCGGGTCTCACGCGCTCGACCCGCGTCGGGTCGGGTGGGTGTCGAGCGCTGGGGGCCCTTGCCGCCCGATCGGTCAGCGAAGCGAGGCCGGTTGGGGAGTTGAATGAAACCGATCTTGTCCCCCAGCTTGGGCCCGGGAGGGGGAGGGGGAGGACTGGGCGGGACAGCCTCGACAGCGGGCGCGGGAGGCTCCGGGACCTTCTCGGCGTCGGTGGGAGGAACCTCGGGAGCTTCTGAGAACGTGACGTTGGATGGCGTCTCTGCAATCGGCGGGGCCGACTGGACATCGGTCGACACGGGGGCGTTGGATTCGGCGATCGTTATGGGCGCATCGGTGACTGGCAATTCCGGGAGCTATGGAACCGAGGGGGCTGGCGGCAGTTCCTCCTCAGCAGCAGGCGGCGCGGGGGCTTGGACCTCGATCGGGGCCTCGATGCCGACGGGCGTATGAGGCGGAGTTTGCGGAGGGGCTGCCGGTTCTGGCTCGGAGGAGATGATCGTGACATTGGGCGCCAAGCCGACCGGGGCATGCGGCTCGGGCTCCGTGGGCGACGTGGGAGTGGGCTCGCTGGGCGGTGTCGGAGGCGGCGATGGCGGCTCGGGAGGCTGGGCATGCGGCTCGGGCGGTGCCGGCTTATAGCCCATCTGCTCCTCCAGATACTCGGCCGTAATCTTGTCGAGTGTGCTGGACGCGACGCGGGCCGTCGTGATGCCGAGTTCTTTGGCCTTGGCGAGGACAACCTTGCTTTCGACTCCGACTCGTTTTGCTATATCGTAAATCCGAACGGGCATAGTATAATCTGCACCGGCTCTCAATTGTCCCTCGTCGCCTTTCCCCATCTGCCGGGTGTCGGCGCGAGGGTTCTTATGCTGTCGCTGTCGGCGCGACGCTCAATGTTCTTCGTTGGGCCTCGGATCGTGCTGCCTCGAGAACCTCGGCTGCTCTCTCGCCGATCTCGGGCATCGCCGCCAAATCCTCGGCTTCGGCCTGCAGGAGGTCTTCGAGGCTCAGCAAGCCGTGATGCACCAGGGCGTCCGCCTGGGCAGTTGTGATTCCGGGTATCTCCGAGAGTCGTTGCACCGCCTGATCGACCTTTTCCTGGAAACCCATGGCCGTCGAGGCTTCGGCCTCGATATCCACCTGCCAGCCGGTCAATTTCGAGGTCAAAC
>DAOOQY010000589.1:0-3694 GCA_035389025.1 Verrucomicrobiota bacterium | reverse complement strand
GCCGATGCGCTGACGCATTGCATCGAGTCGTTCACATGCCCGCAATTCCACCCCATGTGCGATGGCATCGCACTCGAGGGCATCCGGCTCATTGTCGAGGCCCTGCCAAGGGCGTTCCGTGACGGAGCGAATCTCGATGCCCGCGGCCGAATGCTGGTTGCCGCCGCGATGGGTGCAGTCGCCTTCCAAAAAGACCTGGGCGTCGTGCACTCGATGGCGCACCCCCTCTCGACTCTGTGCGGGCTGCACCACGGCCTGGCCAACGCCCTTTGCCTGGTCGCCGGCATGCGCTTTTGCGGCGACCGCAAACCGGGTCTCTACCGCCGGGTTGGGATCGCCTGCGGACTTGGCGTGTTGGATATGCCCGATCGCCAAGCCGACCAGCAGACGATCGATTTCATTGAGCGCTTCCTCGCCGGCCTGGGCCTGGCCGATCGACTCGCAAACCACGGGGTCAAAACCGATCACCTCGACGCCCTGGTTCGCCAGGCCGTCGAAGACCCGTGCCACAAAACCAATGCCGTCCCTGTGACCGCTGGAGACTTCCGAACACTCTTCTCCGCGGTGCTCTGAGCGATCATGATCACGAGGCGGCCCCAGTCGACCCGCCTTCTCAGGCGGGCGATCTCGGGACCTCGGCTGTGTCGCTTTCGTGCGCGGCACGTGACCGAATGCAACGATCGACAGAGTCACTTTTGAGTTTCGGGAATTCGACGCTGCGGGTTACTCTTGCACTCGTGAACACTCTATCTCGCCCCTTCTCTCTCCTGGTCGTGTGCTGCCTGAGCCTGTCCACGACCGCCTCAGCCAGCCCCGCTGAACCGCCCGCGGAGCGGACAGCCGCATCACGGAAGGCGGAACGGTCGGAAGCGATCGCGCGTTTTCAGAAAGCCTGCGCTGAGGCCGGCCAGCCCTCCAACACGTTCCTGGTTGGCTTGGCCAGTTCGATGGAGAAGCTGCTCCCGCGCGACACGCCGTTCGACCTGAAGCCGGCGCGGGAGATCAATGTCAGCCTGGCACGCAATGAGAAGGAGAGTTTCCAGATTGCCGTGGCGCCGGTGGCCGCCGATTTGAAAAAGGTCGCGGTGAGTGTCGGTGACTTGAAATCCGCCACCGACGCCGTGTTCCCGCGCGCGCAGATTGAGTGCGCCGTGGTCGGTTATGTCGAGACCAAGGCGCGCCCCCCCTACGGCACGTCGCACATCGGTTGGTGGCCCGACCCGATCCTCGACTTCCTCGGCCCCGTCGATGTCGCCGCCGGCGACCTGCAGAGCTTCTGGATTCGTGTGCGCGCGCCCAAAGACCAGGCGCCGGGCGTCTACCGCGGCACGCTCACCGTGTCGGCGGAGGGCGTCGCGCCCCAGGCCATTCCTCTGACACTTCGGGTGCGTTCGTTCGCCGTGCCGACGCACAGCCCGCTCCCCGTCGCGATCACATTCGGCCCGCACGACTATCCGGCAGACGAAAAGCAGCCGTTGACGGGCGAGTGGCGCAGTTCGCCCGAGTATCCGGTCAATGCCTGGAAGAAGCACAAGCTCGCCTGGGCGGAGATGCTGGCGGATTACTACATCAACTACGACAGCCTGTATCGACACGGCCCGCCGGACTTCGAGGTGGTCAAGTATCTGCACGAGCGCGGGCAATTGGTGGCCTTCAACCTGGGCAACTTCGACGGTCTGGCGCGCGGCGGAGCCGCGGCGAGCGAGGCCCTGAACGGCTTGCGGACCGCCTACGAGCAAGCCGTCCAACTGGGCGTCCTCGATCACGCCTACATCTATGGGTTCGACGAATGCAAACCCGAGCAGTTCCCGCAACTCGAGCAGACGGCCCAGACCCTGCGGCGCGAGTTTCCCGGCGCCCTCCTGATGACCACGAGCTACGACGACAGCTACGGCCAGGACACCGTGGTCAAAACGATGGACGCCTGGTGCCCGCTGACGCCGAAGTTCAATCCAGACCAGGCCGCCAAGGCGCGCGCGGCGGGCCGGCACGTCTGGTGGTACATCTGCTGCGGGCCGCATCACCCGCACGCCAACATGTTCATCGAGTATCCCGCCATCGAAGCCCGTCTGCTCATGGGCGCCATGACGGCGAAGCAGCGTCCGGACGGTTTCCTTTACTACCAGGTCAGCATCTGGAACTCGCGCAAGCCAATCACCAGCGGCCCGTTCACCGACTGGGACCCGCGCAGTTGGACGACATACCACGGCGATGGCTCGTGGACGTGCGTCGGGCCCGACGGCACCCCGCTGCCGACCATCCGCCTCGAGAACTTCCGCGACGGGCTCGAAGACTACGCCTACGCGGTCATTCTCGAGGAGATCATCCGCCAGCGCGACGCTGCGGCGGACACACTGTCCCCTGCGCAGAAGGACTGGCTGGCAGAGGCCAAGACCGCCCTTCCCGCGCCCGACACGCTGGTCAAATCCATGACCGAGTACTCGCGCGCACCGGCGCAGGTTTCTGCTTGGCGCGATCGCATCGCCGACCTGATCGACGACTCCGGCCTAGCCGATGTGAATCCGTGGGGACCCAACTTCGGCGCGCGCGGATTCGGGGCACGCCAAGGTCGCCCCTCCGCCCCTTGAAACGGCAGGCCGAGCGCAACCGGGCGGCGAATAGAAAGGCCCTTTTGCCTTTCCAGCATGCGATCGAGCGATACCGTGGCTGTCATGATCCTGACGCGAACTGGATCACATGGACCTCGGACGGCCAATCGCCCAGCGGGTCCGTCACGCCTCATGCTCGATCCGCCGGCGGCGATGCGAGTATCGTACGACGGCGGCGTGCGAAACTGGTTCGATCCCTCGCTGATCCAGCGCCTGCCCGTTGCCATGAAGCCTGGCGATTCCCTCGTCTCGACCATCAGCATGCCCAAGGGCCTGGTGCTCAAACCGCAGTCGTGGGAAACGGTCGAGCGCGGCGTGGACGACAGCAGCCCGATCCGAACAGCGGCGGTGCTCACCTGCGTCGCGGACCCGCTCCCACCCGACGCCTTTCGACCGGCCTTTTGCGATCGCCAGGCGCGAATCTACCTCTCCCGAAACTTGAAACAGGATGCGTCAATGGACCAGCCGGACTGGGCCCGCGAAGGAAAAACCGGGGAGACTTTTGTCAATGACATGTGGGCCGCCCACCGCGCGGCGCCGGGCATGCCCCCGACCGACGGTTGGAAACAGCCGCACGACGACACCTACCTCAAAACGGCGATCGAAAAGGCGCAACGGACAGCCAAATGATCCACTGCCAGCACGCCACAGGTTTGGGTCGTGTCGGGCCCCTTCTCGCTTTGGCCGCGTCGCGACCATCCCCGGCTGTTCGGTTCTATCAGTGCTTCATCCGTGGTTCATCCGTGGCTCCCTCTCTCTTGATCCGTGGTCGATCACTGGCTCTGTGTGGCTTCCCTTCGTCGTCACTGCAGCGTCTCGTGGCTGTGCATCGCAGCGGTCGACTCCCACGCTTCGGCCTCCGCGGTGCGCAGACGCCGCAAGTACTCCCGGTTGGCCGGCGTCACCGGAATCCGCAATGACGGCTGGGGACGCAACGCTGCCGCGCGCAGCCAGGCTGCATAGCTTGTCGAGCCCACACCCGGCCAAACCACCACCGGTCTCGTGGGCTGGGTTCCTCGTTTCATACAGTCGTCGCTCCTGACTCGGCCGGCAATCGGGTGGGAACGCACGGTGCAGTCACTTTG
>DAOOQY010000588.1:0-3715 GCA_035389025.1 Verrucomicrobiota bacterium | reverse complement strand
CCAAGGCGCTCGACGAGAAGACGCTTGCCCTGTTCAACCTGCTCGACCGCACCTATGTCGTGGTCGGCTCTTCGGCTGAGGAGGCGGGCCAACGGTTTGCCGGGACGACCCTGGCATCGAGCCAGCAGATCATTCGCGACGTAGACGAGTTGACCATCATGTCCTCGTGCGCCAGCCGCATTCTGACCGACGCGAAGGCCCTGGCCTTGCCCAAAGGGATGCCTCCGCGCGTTGTCAATCTCTTCCTGGGCGCCCGCTTCGACGCGGCGATTCGCCGGCTGCGCGACGAGCCGATCACGTTCCGACCGGAGGAGGGGCTTGAACTGGTGATGTGCGGGGTCAAGACCGAGCGGGACCGCCTGCTCGGCAGTCTCGAGTCGTACCAGCCGTTTCAATTCTCGTTCAACGAACTGATCGCCGCCTTCAATCAGCGGGCCGAGCGCGCCCTGTCCGGCTTGACGCGGGTCGAGTCGGCCCTGGCCAGCATTGGGGGCAAACTCGAAGGCACGGAGGAGCGGATCAAGGCCGTTCGAGGACTCGAAGCCCGCATTCGGGCGATGGACGGCGACGCTGCGTTTGGCGTTGCGCCTCTGTTCAACGAATTGCTGCCCGCCGCGGCGCGCACCCTGTCCGAGGCGGCGCAGGTGTCGATCCGTGACGCGGTGGGGGCGCTGGGCAACCAGGCGGTGAGGGCGGAACGGCAGGCCGAAGATGCGCTGGCTTTGGCGCAGTTGGCTGTCGAGTTCCGCGAGACGCAAGGCCCGCGCCTGCGGGAGGCCGAAGCACAACTGCTCGCCGCCGGCCTGCAAGCGGGGTGGCTGTCCGCGGCTGTCGCCGATCTCTCGGATCGGGCGGACCAGGTCGCGTTTGGGGCAGTCGAGGTCTCGGCAGCGGAGGCGATTGGCGAGTTGCGCGCGGATGTCAGCGCCTTGGCGGAGCGGGTTGGACAGATTGTGAGGCTTGATCGTGCGCGTCGCGAGACAGGTCAGCGTTCGATCAGCGACGCCCAGGCTGCGGTTGCCGGGGCGCGGGCGGACTTGGCGCGCGAGCTGGGGAATGTGCCTGGGGAAATCCTGCGCGAACCGGAGTTGGATCCGTCGGAGGAGATTGCCAGGGCTGAGGACCAGTTGACGGCGGCGCGGGCGGCGCTCGAACGGGGGTCCGTGGCCGACGCGCAAGACGCTCTGGCCGAGGTGGCGCGCCTGACGGAGGCCGCGATGGAGTTGGTCGAGGCGACGCGCCTGGCCTTTGCCGCGCATGCGGGGGAGTTGGCCGCCCGGCGTGCCGAAACCGAACGATTGGAGGGCGAGTTGCCTGGACACGAGGCCGTTCTGGTTGATCTGGCGGCCAGTTATGCGGCGTCCGTGTTCGTGTTGGGGCAGGGGGATCCGACGCATCCCAACGCGAACGGGACCGCGCGTGACAATCTCGACGAAGCGCGCGGCCATCTCGCAGCCTGCCGCGAACTGACGGAGCAGTCCGTTGCGGCTTTCGGCGAGGCGCAAATCCTCAAGTCGGCGGACCTGTTGCGGCAGGCGGCTGCGCGCCAGGAGCAGACGGTCTTTCGGCTCCAGGAAATTCGCGAGAAAGAGCAGCGCATTCGCGGGACCGAGACGGCGAATGACGCGCAGGTCGAGCAACTGACTCAGCGGGCGCAGGGGGTCGAGGCCGGCGTGCGTGACGCCCGCACGATGCGGGCGACCGTCGCCGCGTTCGAGTCCGCCCGCCAGCAACTCGATGAGGCGGTTCGGTTGCGTTCGGTGACGCCGCGCGATCCGTTCGCGGTTGCGGCCGCTTTGAGGGCTGTGCAGCAGGCGCTCGAACAGGTTGCCGACCAGGCGCGCTGCGATCAGGAGAGTCACGCGGCCGCGCGCCGCAGCCTCGAAGCTGCCGCTGCCGAGATCGAGGTGGCTCGTCGCCTGCGGGGCGAGGCTGCCCGTGACCCCGTGCCGGACAGCCCGGCGATCGTCGAGGCCGGCAGCGCGCTCGAAGCGTTGTCCGGGTCGCTCGCGGCGTCCGAAGCGCGGCTGGGCGAAGCTCACGGGGACTGGCTGGCCCTGGATGCCGAGGCCAATGGTGTGGCGCAGGAGGCCGGGCGGCTGGCGGCGACGCTGCGCGGCGAATTGGAAGCGGCTGAGAGGGCGATTGCGGCGCTGAACGCCGCAGCCGCTCGGGTGCGAGCGGCCGGGGCCTGGGCGGGCGGGTTGGGAGTGCTGATCCGCGGGGCGCCTGGCTCATCGGATTTGGCGCAGGCACGGCGGATTCTCGAGACGGGCAATTACCAGGAGGCATGGCATTTGGCGGAGGCGGCCCGGCGGGCGGCCGAACTGGCCATCGCTCAAGCCGAGGCGGAAAGGCAACGAAGGCGGCAGGCGGAGGAGGAGCGGCGCGCACACGAGCGTCGTGCGCGGCAGGCGGCTGAGTGGGCCAGGCGCAGCACGTTCGGCTCAGGCGGCTTCGGCGGCGCTTCGCGTGGCCGGTCCGGGTTCTCGATCGGATCGGGCGCGAGCCGGTCGACTTTTCGGAGCGGTTCAGGCGTCAGCCGATCCGGGTGGTAATGCGGATGCCGGCGCAAACGGCTCGACGCCGGGGGGGCGCCTGGGCAAGAATGGCGCCCATGCGCAAGTCTGACGTCCGTATTCTGTGGTCGAGCGGTTTCCGGCTGGCCCTTGCCGGCGTTCTCGGGGCCGTGAGCGCCCACGCCGCGTTTACGCCGCTGACGCCGGTCCAAACCGCTCGCATCACGGGGAGTTCGACGGCTTATCCCGGCGGGGCCTTCGAGGTCGGCAACCTCGCTGATCGGGTTCTCAAGACCGAGTACTCGTCCGACAACAAAGGCACGGGGACCTTCGTCGAGTTCGAGTTCGACGCGCCGTCGACCATCGGCGCCTTTCGGCACGTCGATCGGAACGATCCTGCCACAATCGTCGCATCCGAACTTGTCTTTGCCGATGCCGATGGCAGGGCGGTGGCGACCGTGCCGGTCAAGCACGGCGGGGCGCGCGGCGGAGAGACGTTTCTCACTTTGCCGGCGCCCGTGACGGCGCGGCGGGTGAAATGGAGCGTGACAGGGCTGGGGCCTCAGGGGTTCGGCACGGTTGGCGGCGCCGAGATTGCGTTCTACTTGAGCGGACCGGTCGAGGAGGCGGCAACCAGGGATACGGTCGAGGTCAAACAGGTCCCGATCGTCGACAAGACCAGCGTCGGCCTGGTCCAGACGTTGCGCGTCACATTGGATCATCCGTATGCGGAGGCTGCGGACGCCGTGGTGCGGATTGGCGCGGAGCAGTCGAAGACCCTTCGTCTGCAACCCGGGCGACAGACCATCGAGTGGCGTGTGCCGACTGTGGCGAGCGCGCAGACGGCGCCCCTGGTTCTCGAAGTGGCGGGTCGGACCGTGGTCCAGACCGAACTGCGCCGGACGCCTGTGCGCCCGTTGACGGTTTATGTGCTGCCGCATTCGCACACCGACATTGGCTACACGGAGATCCAGACCGAGATCGAGGACAAGCAGGTGCAGAACCTGGTTCGCGGCATGGAGATCGCCCGCCAGACGGCAAGCTATCCGCCGGGGGCGCGTTTTGTGTGGAATGTCGAAGTGCTGTGGGCGGCGGACCTGTACCTGCGGCGGCTTGGCGAGACCCAGCGCAAGGAGTTCATCGAGGCCGTGCGGGCTGGGCGGGTCGCTCTCAACGGCCTGTATCTGAACGAACTC
>DAOOQY010000587.1:0-3733 GCA_035389025.1 Verrucomicrobiota bacterium | reverse complement strand
CCAGTGCACACGGTGACGGTGGGCGCGTTCTACATGGACACGTGCGAGGTGACGAAGGCCCTGTGGGACGAGGTGTATTCCTGGGCGATTGGGCATGGGTATCAGTTCGACAATAGAGGCTCGTGGTATAGTGGTGCGGACCACAGCAAAGGCCCGACCCACCCTGTTCACAAGATCAGTTGGCACGATGCGGTGAAGTGGTGCAATGCGCGGAGCGAGAAGGAGGGGCGAGTGCCGGCGTACTACACGAGTGCGGGGCTGGCGATTCCGTACCGCACGGGAGCGACCAATGTGGAGAACGGGTGGGTGAAATGGGATGCGGGGTATCGGTTGCCGACGGAGGCGGAGTGGGAGTACGCGGCACGAGGGGGGGGCGAAGGGAGACGCTTCCCCTGGGGGGACACAATCACCCACAGTCAGGCGAATTACGCAAGTTCGAGCTCCTACAGCTACGACGTTTCACCGACTCGGGGGATCCACCCGACGTACGCGACGGGCGGTTCTCCTTACACCAGTCCTGTGGGGTCGTTTGGGGCGAACGGGTATGGTGTCTGTGACATGGCGGGCAACGTTTGGGAGTGGTGTTGGGACCGGCGTGGGACGTACTCGATTGGTGGTCAGACGAACCCGCGTGGGCCTTCGGAGAACTCGGCTCGCGTCATCCGTGGGGGCGGTTGGTTCGGCCTCGCCAAGCAGTGCCGGGTCACGGCCCGCATCTACAGCGGGCCCCTCGGCACGGACTATGGCTACGGGTTCCGGTCCGCCCTCCCCTCAGGTCAGTGAGGAGCAGCGCGGAGCAGTCTGGGAGCAGGTGGGGATTGAATGCTGTTGGGATTGAATGCTCGCCACAGATGGGCGAAGTGTGCGACGAGGTCCCATCCGAATGATGTCCAAACTCCACAGCCCCGCTCAGCGGCGCCACTGAGCGAGGCGCCAGAGTGCACAAACCATCGCCGGAGTCCAACGTGCGCGAATGGACGCCACGCCTCGTCGGCCCGAGGCGAAGCCTCGCTAACACTTGCCCCACTTACGCATCACTTCGAGACATTTCTCGACGCTGACGAGCGGCGGGAAGGCATCGCTCTCGTACTCGATGATGTACCATTCGGTGGCGCCAATCGTCTCGCACAGGCGGAAAATCTCTGGCCAAGGCAGTTCGTCCTCGCCCAGCAAGGCGTTGGGTTTGGCCTTCGAGAACGGCTTGATGTGCACCGTCGCGGCGCGCCCGGGATACTTCTTGAGATAGATGGTGGCGTCGCCGCCGCCGTGCATCGCGTTGCCGGTGTCGAACTGCATGATCACGTCCTTGCGGGTCCGGCCAAAAAAGGTGTCCCAGGGCATCTCGCCATCGAGTTCGTGGAATTCGGTGGTGTGGTTGTGGTAGCCGACGCGCATGCCGTGGGATTTGACCTTCTCGGCGATGCCGTTGAAGATCGCGGCTGTCTCCTGCCAGGCGGTCCGCGTCTTGGTGTATTTCTCCCCGAGGCCCGGGACGATGAGGTACGGGTTGCCCAGGACCCGGTTGAACTCGATCGTCTTCGGCAGTTCATCGCCGAGCAGCGTCTCGAGTCCGATGTGCGTGCCGCAGCACTTGAGCCCCGTGTCGTCGAGCAACTGGCGCAGGGTCTTCGCGTCGCGCCCGTAGTAACCGGCGAACTCGACCCCCTTGTATCCCATCTTGGCCACGGCCTTGACCGTGCCGACGAGGTCCTTCTCGCACTGTTCACGCACCGAGTAGAGCTGGAGTCCGACGGGAATCTTCTTTGCATCGGCAGCCAGAAGGCTGGCCGGGAGCCCGCTGGCGGCAGCCAAGGCCGCCGTGCCCGTGAGTTTCAGGAAATCGCGTTGAGAAAGATGCTGCAATGTCATGGCCATCCCTTACTCCGCGCAGGACGGGGCGTCAAATCAATGTTGAGCAATCAATGTTGAGCATACCCAGGGGTGAGTCTGGCTTGGAACACAGATTTGTGACCGCGGACTTGATTCTGTAGGGCCGAGGTTGGTAGGAACCACCGGTGATCTTCGAAGCCACGTTTTTGGCGGTGCGTTCGAGAGCGTCCGAGTTTGTTGTGGTCGTCTTCCTTGTCGGGCTATCCTGTGTTCGTTGTGCCGTCGGGGCTGAAGAATCCGGGATGCCCGGGCTCGAGTTGGTGCGCGATCCGCACTTCAGCCGGGGCTTTCACCTGTTGCATCCGACGCCGGGCTGGCGTGTGGTGTGCGGGCGCCTTGCGCCCAAGGGGAGCGAGGCTGATCCGGTCTGGGATCTCGCGCAATGGAGCAGCCGGTTTCCGCTCATCGCCGGGCCTGCCAGCGAAACGGGGCATGGAGCCGCCCGGTGGTCCAACGCGGCAAAGAGTGTTACCGTGGGCGGAGGCGGGGCGAATCGGGCCGATCTCGCGCTGGCTGTGAACGCAAGCCAGGAGTATGCGGCGGGAGCCAGGAAGTCCGGTGAGCCGTGGGTCCACCTGCTGGTGCAACAGAACTTCACGAATCCGCCCGCGCTCGGGGAGATCGGGACAGCCCGGCTGCGAATCGAAGCCCGCCTGATCAAATCCCGCCTGCACCGCACGCCTGATTACACGCCCGATCTGCACGCTGCGCAGTATCAGATGTTCCTCACTTTGCAGAACTCGAATCGGCGTTCGCCGGGCTTCGGACGGTTCGTCTGGTTCGGCATTCCGCTTTACGATGATCGGGCGCGCATCCCGCGCGAGCACAAGCAACGCGACACGGCGGGAAGCGACATGTTCATCTACACACCGTCAGGCGAGTTGTTCAGTCGCCGCAGCGCACACGACGGGGAGTGGGTTCATGTGGACCGCGACCTGCGGCCGCTGTTGATCGAGGCATTGGAGACGGCCTGGGGGCGGGGGTTCCTCGATGAAACGCGGGACCTGGCCGACTATCGTCTGACCGGGATGAACCTCGGTTGGGAGGTGCCGGGCGTGTTGGACGTCGAGTTGGCTGTGCGCGGCCTGAGCCTGACGGTGACGACGGTCCGTGCCCCTGGCCCTTGAGCCCGGATTTCTCACCAACTGTTGATGTCATCTGACCGGTCACCGTCACATTTCACCTGAAATGTGGGTTAGGCCTGCTGGCGGAGGGCGCTCTCGCGTTCGAGCAGGGTGGGGTGCGAGTAATGGAACCCGCTGTACCAGGGGTGGGGTGTGAGGTTGCTCAGGTTCTTCTCGTTGAGTTTGCGGAGCGCGTCGATCAAGGACTGGGGGTCGCCCATGACCTCGGCGGCGAAGGCGTCGGCTTGATACTCGAAACGCCGGGACCAGAGATTGGCCAGGGGCGAGAACCAGAACGTGACCGCGCCGCTCAGCAGGGCGAACAGCAGGAGTGCGGGCACGATGTTGCCTGGGGTGAAGCCGAAGGCATGGAAGAACCAGGGTTGATCGGCCAGCCACGCGATGGCGTAAAAGGCGGCCAGCAGTGTGAGGGCTGACCATGCCAGCAGCTTGAAGACATGGCGTTTGCGGTAGTGTCCGATCTCATGGGCCAGAACGGCTTCGAGTTCCGGCTCCGCCAACTGCTGGATGAGCGTGTCGAACAGGACGATCTTGCGGAAGCGTCCGAACCCGGTGAAGAACGCGTTCGAGTGGCGCGATCGTTTGCTGCCGTCCATCACCTGGATGCTCTGGGCGCGGAAGCGGGTGCGTGCGGCCAGGGCGAGCAACCGCTCGCGCAGCGTTCCCTCGGCCAGGGGGGTGAACTTGTTGAACAGGGG
>DAOOQY010000586.1:0-3756 GCA_035389025.1 Verrucomicrobiota bacterium | reverse complement strand
TGTGGCGGCCGGGATCGAGGCCGAGTTTCCGCAGGTTGCCGTGGACACGCTCGCCTACCAGTACACCCGCAAGCCGCCCAAGACGATCAAGCCGCGCGCGAATGTCATCGTGCGGCTCTGCTCGATCGAGTGCAATTTCCGCGAGCCGCTCGAGGCGCCGGCCAACGCCACGTTCGCCGACGACATTCGCGGCTGGGAGAAGATATGCGACCGGCTTTACATCTGGGATTACACCACCGACTTCGCCCACTACGTTCAGCCGCATCCGAACTGGTTTGTGCTCGGACCGAATGTGCGCTTTTTCGCGGGGCACAACGTGCGGGGTCTCTTCGAGCAGGGGGCCTACCAGAGTCACGGATCCGAGTTGAGCGAGTTGCGAAGCTGGGTGCTGGCCCAGTTGCTCTGGAATCCGCAGAAGGACGACCGCGGTCTGATCGACGCCTTTCTCGACGGGTACTATGGGAAGGAGGCGGCGCCGTTCATCCGCACCTACCTCGATCTGATGCACGGGGCGTCGGCGGGCTGGAATCTGACCTGCTTTTCGAGAACCGACACGCCATTCCACAACTTCAAGACCTTGAGCGAAGCCGACCGTCTCTGGCGCCAGGCCGAGACCGCCTCGGCCGGCGCGCCCGACCAACTCCGGCGCGTCCAGCGCGGCCGGATGTGGCTGGGCTATGTCTGGCTGAACCTCTGGGACAAGCTGCGCAAGGAATGCGCCGACGCCGGGGCGGACTGGCCCATGCCAGCGTCGCGCAAGGCCTATGCGGCCGAATGGCTCAAGCTGGCCCAGGGCGATCCCGACCATCCCTGGACCAAAGTAACCCACATCAATGAGTCCGGCGTGACACCCGAGAAGTTCGTCGAACGTTTCGCGAACGATTGAGCGTTAGCGAGGCTTCGCCTCAGACCTGCGAGGCTTGCGAACGACTCGTGGCTGCCGGGTGGCAACCACGATCACCGGCACCCGACGCCTCGCCAAGTGGCGCCGCTGCGCGGCGCAAAAACTTGACTCATTCAGTCCAGATTCCGTGAGCGTGGTTGCGATTCTGCCTTGTATGGGCGCGGTTTTGCCAACTAGCCCGAATCAGATTCATCGCGGAGCCTGCGATCGATTCGGGCTAGCATCGCGCTTGCGGCGGCGGCCCCGGATCGCACACGATGTCTCCTCATGCTTTCGCTCAGCGAAGTCAGCAAAGCCTACGCCGGCCGCACTCTGTTTGCGGACGTCTCGCTCGAGGTAAACGGCGAGGACCGCCTCGGCCTGGTCGGCCCCAACGGCGCCGGCAAATCGACCCTTCTGGGGCTGATTCTGGGCACGGCGGCGCCCGACACGGGCACGATCGTGCTCCAGCGGGGGATCACCGTCGGTTATCTTCCCCAGGAGAACGCCCCCGTCGGCGACGAGACAGTCCTCGAACTCGCATCAGCCATCACCCCGGAAATCGGGCGGCTGCGGCGCCAACTGCGCGACTTCGAGGCCGAGCACGCGGCGGACACGCCCGAGTATCACGACGCGCAGGTTCGGTTCGAGCAGTTGGGCGGTTCCACGCTCGAAGCCAAGGCCAAGAAGGTCCTGGCCGGCCTGAGCTTCCGTCCCGCCGATTTCGAGCGTCCCGCCAGCGCCCTGAGCGGCGGGTGGGTAATGCGGGCCTATCTGGCGCGCCTGCTCACGCTCGGTCCCGATCTGCTCCTGCTTGATGAGCCGACCAATCATCTCGATCTCGAGGCACTGCTCTGGTTCCAGGAGTATTTGCGCGGTTATCCGGGCGGCATGGTCCTGATCTCGCATGACCGGGAGTTCCTCAATCAACTCACGACCTCGATTCTCGAGATTCGCCAGGGACGTCTCTTCCGGTATCGGGGCAATTACGATGCCTACCTCGATCAGCGGGCGGCCAACGAGGCCCAACTGCTTGCCGCCTGGAAACACCAGCAGCGCGAGATCGCCCGCTTGCAGGCGTTTGTCGATCGTTTCCGCGCCAAGAACACCAAGGCCGCCCAGGCCCAGAGCAAACTCAAGCAGATCGAGCGCATGGTGAAGCTCGAAGCCCCGTCCGGTGCGGAGGCGACGGTCGCTTTCGCTTTCCCCCAGCCGCAGCGCAGCGGCCAGCGCGTGGTGGCGCTCGAAGGCGTGCGGTTCGCCTACGGGGAGCAACTCATCTATGACAACCTCGACTTCGAGGCCGAACGCCAACGGCGCATCGTGCTGGTCGGACCCAACGGCGCGGGCAAGTCGACCCTGCTCAAGCTGCTCGCCGGCGTGCTCGTCCCCCAGGCGGGTGAACGCCGCCTCGGACACAACGTCAGCGCCGGTTATTACTCGCAGTACCGCGTGGACACATTGCATCTGGACCGCACCGTGCTCGAAGAGGCGTTTGACACGCCCCAGGCGCTGACCGAGACGTTCGTGCGGACGGTGCTGGGGAGCTTCCTGTTCCGTGGCGACGACGTGTTCAAGCGGGTGGGCGTGCTCAGCGGAGGGGAGAAGAGCCGGCTGGCGCTGGTCAAGCTCCTGCTCGACCCGCCCAATCTGCTCCTCATGGACGAGCCGACAACCCACCTGGACCTCGCCAGCGTCGAAGCCCTCCTCTCCGCCCTCCAGCAGTTCGACGGCACGATCGTCTTCATCAGCCACGACGTCTACTTCATCCGCCAGCTCGCCAACCACGTCGTCCACGTCCACAACGGACGCCTGACCGCCTACCCCGGCGACTACCAGTATTACGTCGATAAGACCGCCGCGTCGCGCGCGCTTGAATCGGGCGGCGCCGATTCCGCAGAGGGCCGGGACCCGTCAACCAAAGAGGCGGGAACGAGTGTCGCCGGCCAGCGGCGCGAGCAGAAGCGGCTGGCCGCCCAGGAGCGCCAGGCCCGCTACCGTGAGCTGCAATCCGCGCGCCAGCGCGTCCGCCAACTGGAACAGGACATCGCCGCCAGTGAAGCCCGGCAGGCCGAACTGACTGCGGCTCTCGAAGACCCCGAGACCTACGCCGATTCGAGCCGCGCCGTGGCCCTCAACCGCGAGATCACCGAAGTCATCAGCGAGCTTGAACGGCTGACCGCGGACTGGGAAACCGCGGCGACCCGACTCCACCAGATCGAAAGGGAGTGATCGGTGCGTCGGTGCGTCGGTGCGTCGGTGCGCCGGTGCGCCGGTGGAGCAGCGATGGGAGTCTGCGCATTCTTACTCCTAATCGTAATCGTAATCGCTTCTACTGACTTCGTGAAACTGTGTTCAGAAGAGTGAACCGCCAAACACGCCAAACACGCGACCAAACGTCGGAGGGCCGATCCCGCAGCGGCGCATACGCGTCAACCTCAGGGCGCCTCAGATGCGGACCTTGCACGGAAGCTCAACCGGGCACGAACGTGTGCGGTAGAGCGAAGTCCCGCAGTGCGCATACGCGTCAACCTAAGATCGCCGAGCTGGGGACGTGGCGCAGAGCAGCCTGGCGCCAAGCGCGCTGGATGGCGCGAAGCGTCTGGAGTGCGTGTGCTTCAGCACCGCTATGGTATGGTATGGGAATACGCAGAGAACCATCCTCGAAAAGCGGCGGTCAACCGCCGCACTCTCCCGCAATGCGGGACTTCGCGACCTCGACGCCGACCCGAGCACGGCCGACTGCCACAACGAACTCCAGCCCAATGATTTAGGCAACCACGACGGCACTGCTCCCAGGAACAGCGCGGGAGATCTCGTTAGTGTGGTGTCTCACAATTGGCTGGTGTTTCGTTGTGCCCAAAACGGCCTGG
>DAOOQY010000585.1:0-3771 GCA_035389025.1 Verrucomicrobiota bacterium | reverse complement strand
TCGTGCCGATCACCGGCCAGCACCTCCCGAACCAGTTCCGGCCGGGCCAGGGGATGATCCGAAGCCGCCACTTGGGCGAAGCGTCGCCCACGGAGCACGATCTCTTCGGAGCCATCCAAGGGTGAAGCGGTGATCTCCCATGGAGCCGCCACCAGGGCCTGCCAGGCGGCAGGGTCGGCTCTGACATTCCAATCTGCCGCGGGCGTGCCTCCGTTTTCAAACCCTTTGTAGATTCTGCCTCCGGTGCAGACAACGCGCGCCCGTTGGGTGATGCCGGGGTCTCGGCGGAGGGCTTCCTGGATGTTGGGGACGGGGCCAATTGTGATTAGCGTCACCGTTTGCGTGTGGGCGTTGATGGTGTCGACCAATGCCCGAATACCGTCCTGGTACACCTTGCCCTGATAGTTGGCCAGGTTGAAGTCCCCCACCCAGTCACTCACGGTCAGGGGGGTGTCGCCAGTCTTGATCCCGGTGGCGATGGGGATGTCGGTGCGGCCGACCCGTTCGAGAATCTTCGCCGTGAGACGCGTGCGTTCCGGAGTGTTGCCATAGTCGGTGACAATGAGCTTCAGGTCCAACTGAGGCATCCCCAGAAGCATGGCGAGAGCCCAGGTGTCGTCGATGTCATCGCCGATGTCGGTGTCCAATATCACGGGCAATGACGCCGCGCTTGCCGCCCAGGCCAGCAAACAGGATCCCAGTGCGACAACCCAGGTGGGTGGAGATTCTCTCGTTCGCATTATGGGACCATGCCACAGCCGAGGACGCCGTTCCAAGTGCAATGAGCCAGCCCTGAGGAACCGGCGTGCCTGCTCTCCCTTCGAAAACCTTGCGTTGCCGCCGGGCCGCGCTGGGGTCCTGCCTCTTTCGGTTACGGAAGACGGCGATCGCGCTCCACGCCAGTGGGGTTGCCGGGATTGACACCCTTCGGCCAAACGATCTCGCCGCGTTGCTGACGATCAGCGTCGTGGTACGCGCCCAATTCGTTTGAATTGAGATCCAGCCACAGTGTCAGCCTGCGCCTTTCGCCATCCGTCAACTCCACGCCGCAATGCGCAGGATTGAGAAAAGCCAGCAGCGATGACTGGCGGGCGCCAAACCGGCCCGGGATGGATCGATAACCCCCATGAATCGGTTCGAGCCCCAGCGCGCTGCCCTGGCCGTGGAAATAGAACGCATAGCGCTCGAGCGAAGTGTAGATGGCCGCCGGAGCGTTGGCGGAAGCCGATGGGCCGGCAGCCAGATGCGGCTCGACCTGCCGCTGCGCGTGGCACTCGCCGCACTTGGCCTCGAGCACCGGCTGGACCAGCCTTGCGAACGAGAAAGGCAGCGAACCTTCAGGCTCCGGAGCAAGCTCCGACGGAGCGCGGCGAAGGGCTTTAGGCAGCCCGCCTCGCGCGGCCGGAGCCTTCCATTTGTGCTCGTGGCATCCAAGACACGACAGATGCTCACCTGGATGAACATAGGTGCAGGACCGCATGGATTGCACCGCCAACCCCCGCTCATCGAGCGCTTGAAAATAAATCGTCTTGCCGACTGGCGCCTCAAAGTAGGCGCTCCCGTCGTCCTCCACCGGCACCACGCCCAGGACCATGCGCGCGTTGGCGCCAGTCCCAAATCCGATGCGCGGCGTGTTGGACTCTGGGAAAGCCCATTCTCGCGGGAAAATCTCAATGATGCGCAGCGCCTTGATCACCGTTCCGGCCGGGTATGGCAAGTCCGACTCGTAAACATTGGCCACACTGATCACGGCTCGCGCGTGCTCCGGCAGACTCCCGCGCCCTCCTTGAAACGTGCGCCCGCGAACCTCCGGCGGTAGCGGCCGCGGCCGCAGCGGGATCACCTGGAAGATCGGCAGATCCACCGGCGCCTCGAACAACAGCTCCCGGTTGCCAAACTTGTCGATCAAAAACAGCTTTCGTGTTTCAGACTCCGCAGCCAGGAAATAGGAATCACTCAAAGGCCAGGGACAGACGTAGCGATATCCCCCCCGGCACTCCGCGTCCACGGGCAGAGCCCCATCGCCCGTCACGATTTGTACCTGGGACATGCGATCATCGTCCGGCACATTGAGATTCAACAACACCAGCGGCCCGTGTGGCGGCGTGTGATGGCCCGTCGCCACCGCCACATACTTGCCGCTCACGCCCGGAATGGCCCGAATGAACTGCTCGGCCCAAGGACGTTTCGAACGGCCATCGTCCCAGTGGCCGTCGAAGGTGTGGTGCGGTGTGGGATAGTTGGCGTGCGGGGCGCGCGGATTCGAGCCGTCGGGACCGCATCTCCACAAATGGTGCGCCGCACTGAAATCCCGATCCACATAGTCCCAGCGCGTGTAAACGAGCATCCCGTCGTTACCCACGCTCGGGTTGATTTCGTCCGCCTCGTGCCAACTGATTGGGATCAAGTCGCTCCCGTCCCCTGCAATCGAAAAGAGCGTGGAGACGGCTTCATAGTCGTGCAGTCCGCTGCAACGGTTCGAAAGTTGACGCCGCTCGGAACAGAACACGATGCGTCCGCCCGGCACCCAGCACGGGCTGTGGTCCTTCCAGACCCCGTCGGTCAACTGGGTCAAGCCGGTGCCGTCCACGCTTACCCGGAACAGATGGAACATACACGGCAGGCCGTTGTAGACATGCGGCGGCGAGACCAGCTTGCCAACGTCGGCATACGCAAAGACCACCTGCTTGCCATCGCAGGACAAATCCAGCCCCTGGAACGACCGGCCCTCCTGATCGTGGAGCGTCCGCCCCGCGAACGGCCCGTTCTGGACGCGCGAGTTCTCGAGCAGGTTGCGGAACCTGGGCCGCCCCGCTTTGAAGCCGGACGCGACATAGAGGCCCCCGCCCGCGCTCGGAGCATAAACACTGTTGCCCTGGATGATGCCTGGATGGGCGTTCTTGCGCGCTACGAACAGGAGGTCGTCGAAATCCAACCACGGATTCGCGTAAAGGAGTTGGCGGCGCAGTTCGCATGCCTGGAAGTACACCGCTGCCCGTTCCGGAGTCGTAACCGTCGATTCGGAAGCGACCGGCAACTGCTCCGACCGACGAAAAGCCTCATCCAGCCCCTTCGCCACATCCGCCAATTCATGGCCATTCGACGCCGCCTTCAAGTCGCACAGCAAAGCCCTCGTCCGGCGCAGCACCACGTCCAGCGCATCCCGATCGCCTCTCCACAACAGCACATTCGCGTCCGCCATGCGCCCAGGTTCCGGCTCCGGGCTTGGCTCGCGCGCACGTCTCCTCAGCGCATCCTCCAGATCGCGCAGCTCCTGTTCCCAACACCGTCTGACTTCGGGCCGGACCCCGGCTCCTGCCCCGATTGCCGCCAACGACGACGTCCGTCTTGCCGTGCCAGGCTCTTGCGCCGCCGCCGGCAGAACGACCGCCGCCGGGACCGCGGCGGCGAAGCGAAGCAGGGCCAGGCCGGTGCAAAGGAGCACCTGTGCGCAAACGCCCACGCCGTGATCAATGGTTGTCTGTGACCGGAGCACAGGCTGATCATGAAGCCCAGCCCTCCCATGCGCAAGGCGACAGTATGCCCCAATCCGCATGCGCGAGAAGGCAATGGGGTCGCATCTATATAGTTGACAAATGAATGGTCGCCGGGGTGTGCTCGGGGGCTGTTTCGAGGCCGTTGCGGGGGAGGTGGTTGTGGTTCGCCATGGACGGGTCCGGTTGCCGGAGGAGGTGGGTCCGTGGGCCTGAGGTGTGGGAGGCGGCGGCGCGGACTGTGACACGTTTCGCGCAGACGCTGGCCTCTGACCCC
>DAOOQY010000584.1:0-3773 GCA_035389025.1 Verrucomicrobiota bacterium | reverse complement strand
CGGGTTCCAGACCGTCCAAGACAAGATACACGCGGCGGCCGAGGTCAACGTCGGTGGGCACGTCACACGATCCTTCGAACGGGTCGGCCTTAGCCGGGCTCAGAGTAAGCGGGCCGAGGCCGACAGTGGACCAGGGGGCATTGCCGTACAGCGCGACTTCGTCGGCCCATTTCCAGTCCGCATCGTTGTAACCGGCAAGCGTCCAGCCCTCGGGTGCTTCGCGGGACACTCGCCACGTGCTGTCCACGGGCACAACAAGCGGGTCGCCGCTCTGGAACTCGACACGCAAACAGCCCAGGAGTCCGGCCGGATTGGGGCGATCGCTTGCGTTGACCGCCTGGATGGCGAGGAGGTTTACGCCGGTCTTCATGTGCCCGGTGACGTCCAACTCGACCGGATGCCGCCATCCTTCGCCACTGGCATCACTGCGTCCCGCTTCGCTCCCATTGACATAGAGGACGAAGCTGTTGTCCGCGGTGCCGGCGAAGATGGCTTTTGACAGTTTGCGTTCCCCGGGCAACGCGATTGGTTTTCGGAAGTGGCAGGGGCCCGGGGGTGCGGCCTGGGCCGGGTTGCCTTCCGGGTACCAGGCCCAAAACCGTCCCGCGAAGAACTGGTGGAAGGGGGACTCGGCATCGAGCTTGGGCTCGGGCGGGACGGGGGCTGGCTGTCGAATCAGAGGGATGCTTCTGGCGCCGAGCCGAGCCTCGATTGGTTCGCGTGGCGGCAGCGCCCGTGTGCTCTGTTGAAACACAAGCAGGACGCTTTCGTTCGGTTCGAGCGTCAGCGTCAGGTCCGTCCGCGCGCCCGACCGCTGGTGGAGCACGGCGGTGATTTCGTTTCGCATGGCGTCCCAGCACTCCGGCTCCCCTGCGGCGGTGATCCGGAATCTGAACGTGCGCGGGGGACCGGCATGGTTTTGGTTGGCGATGAAGAAAACGTCGCGTCCGGATCGCACCCGGTGCAGGACATGCAGCCAATGGTCGGTTTCGCCTTCGACCACTTCGATCGTCGGGCGCACTCCCGCCTCGCGCCCCAGGACCTGCTGAAGCTGCTCGGGAGTCGGTTCGAGGGGGAGGAAAAAGGAGCGTCCGCCCTGGGGACTTGTGCGGCAAACGCCCAAGCCCGGCTCGGGGGTACCCCAAATCGCGTGGCGCAACGCCGCGATGTCGGCCTCGTTCTTGCCGATTGTGGCGGACTTCGAGGGCAGGAGGCCGTAGCCGGCCACGACCCCTCCGGCCTCGAAATACTCTCTGGCCTTTTCGAGCACGGCATAAGGCACCGCCTCGACTGCCGGCACAATCAACACCTGATAGGACTCGGCGCGCAGGTTGAGATGCGGGCCGGCCACACCGGTGTCATTCACAAAGACCTCGTAAGGGAGCCAGTCGCAATCGTAGAGGGCGTCCTGCAAGCGCTCGCTGATCGTGTCGACCGGGATGCCCTGGCCGACGTGCAGGCTTTGGCCGGGCGAAAGCAGCGCCACGGGACAGACATGTTGTCCGCCAGTGAGCAGGAGGCTCAGCCGGCTGGTGTAATCGGCAAAGACGCGGTAGAGGGGCCAGCGGGGTTCGAAGCCGCCGTTGTAGAAGTAGGGCGGACAATCCGTATCGCGCGGGGCTCGCGGGTTGAAGGAATGGGGGATGAGGAAGTTGACGCCCGACACGTGCATGTGATCGGCCCACCACTTCATCTCCGGATAGGTCAGGTCCTGACCGCGCGCTCCGAAAATTTCGACCATGCTGACATCGTTGGGTTTGCCGTAGGCATGGGTGATCGAGCTGCCGAGCTTGGGCGTCTGCCAGCACGGTGTGTCATACGCGGCGCGCTGGCCGATCTTGAACTGGGAGAACACGGCGTCGATGCCGCCCATGCTGCTGTATTTCTGAACACGCATGAGGTCGCCTGCGCAGAAATCCTGCAGCCGATACATGCCGGCGTGTTCCATGAAATGGCCGATGGACTCGACGCCCCGCTCCTGGCACCAGCGGGTGATGCCGCCGTACATTGTGCGGCCCCAGGCCTCCGCGCGCGCTTCGAGAAACTGGTAGCGGGCGGCCGTCTGGGCCTCGCCCGCCAGTCTGAACTTGTAGGCCACGTAGGCCGCTTTCCAATCGACGCCCAACTCGGCCAGGACGGGATTCAAGGCCGTGCCCCAGTCGCCGCGCGTTTCCGGTTCGTCGTAGAAGAAGCCGACGATCGTCTTGCCGAAGTCATCCTTGAACCGGTCGTAATGGGGCGCGTAGACGGTGTCGAGATACCACTCGACGCACTCCGTGCTCAGGCCGTCCACGCTCAGTTCACGCCCGCCGCCCTGGCCCAAGCCGGGCGCGAGTCCGAAGGTGAACTTCATGACATGCCATCGGCCTTCGGGGACGGCCCAGACCAGGCGGCCCTGGTTGATGAACGGCGCCAGGTCGACCAGGCTCTCGCTGTCGATCGCGCCATCGTCGGCTGCGCGTCCGGCGATTGCGCCGACGTAGTTCTCGCCGTTGTAGCCATCGGCCTCGAACGGGCGCGGTCCGGTCAAGTCGACGGCCGACGCCTCCAGCTTCTTGGCGGCATACCGGGCGGGAACCTGTCCGCCGACACCCTGACTGGGCCACCATTTCTCGTCGAAAATCCAGAGCTTGAGGTTGTGGCGCTTTGCGGCTTCGAGGCAAATGCCGACGTCGCGAAACCAGCCCGCTCCGAGCCAGTCGGTGTGTGGGCGCGACTCGGTGGTGAGGGAGCCGTTGCCGCCCTCGGCGACCTTGGCGACGTAGGATTCGAGCCGCTGCCGCGACTCGTCGCCGTGCAGCCAGAACAGCGGTCCGGTCAGCCGCCGCGCCTCGATCGGCAGCTCGCGGAATTGCCGTTCGATCTCAGCCCACGAAGGTTCCTCCCCGTGGGATGGCGTGAGCGGCACGAGTCCGAGTGCCAGGAGAGGGGCCAAGGAGAGGATTCTTGTCATAGTCACAGATGCGTTTCGCGACAGTGAACCGCATGGAGTCGATGAATGCAAGGCACAGGCACACGACGGGCGCAGGCACCCCGGCTCGCTTGGCTGAGGGCGCCTGGCGCGGAATCAGGAATGGCCTGTGCCGGATGGCGCGAGGAGGTGGAGGCATCGGGGCCGGATGGTCAGGTGCGCCGGGGTGCGTCCGGCCATGTCGCCGTCGATGTGGATTGGCTCGGGCGTCTCGGTTTCGAGCACGAGTTGGGTGCCTTGAAAGTAGCGGACGCGCGGGTGTCTGACGAACGAACCGCCCAGCAGCTTTGGGAAATGCCAGGCGATGGCCAGTCGCGGCATCGCCTCGATCAGGCAGACATCGAACAGGCCGTCGGCGCACTGGGCTCCGGGGGACAAGCGCATGATGCCGCCGCCGGCCCACTCGAGGTTTCCTGCGCAGATGTGGAGCCAACGGCCGCGGATGTCGGCTTGATCCGTTCGCACCCGGACGTTGGGGTGTCGGTAGGTGGCGAGGGCGCGCAGGAATCCGACCGAATAGCACCAGCGGGGTCCGAACCAGCGCTTGATGGCGGGCGTCGTTTGTCTGAGGACTTCGCCGGCGAATCCGAGGCAGACAAAGGACAGGGCGTGGCGGATTGGGTTGGATGGACTCTGCGTGCACCTCACTTCGATGGCGTCGAGCGTCCGGGTTTGGCCGTCGGGAATGAGATCAATCGCGCCGTTCAAGGTGCGAATCCCCAGTTGGCTGGCCAGGTCGTTGGCGGTGCCCAGTGGCAGGATGGCCAGGCGGGCAGGGGTCCCGGCCTGCAAGAGGCCGCTG
>DAOOQY010000583.1:0-3774 GCA_035389025.1 Verrucomicrobiota bacterium | reverse complement strand
TAATTCAGCGGCTTCCAGTTCAGGTGTCGGAACTTGTTCCAGACCCAGACGAAGTCGCGGTTCTTGGCGTTGCCCCCGGACCAATAGAAGCTCTGGATGCCCCGAGCCGAGTCGGACGCCGCTTTGATAGTCGAAGTCTCGAGCCACCGATGCGACTCGACATGGCCGTCGGCGAACCCGAACGTGCTGACATTGCCGTGGAACAGAGCGAACGGGTCCACCCAGCCGGGCGGCGTGACATCCAGAACCCACGTGCCGTTGTTGTAGTCGCGCGGATCCGCCTCCTCGATAAAGACGAAGGAATTGACCGGCTCGCTGATCTCGGTCGTCTTGGTATAGGACTTGATGCCCGTCCACATGCCGCCGTTCATCCCGTCGGCCTTCGAGTAACTGTCGTACGCCCAGCCCCGACCCGGTTTGTTCCGCCTGGTGCGCGTGTCGCCCGGACAATGCCAGGAGCCGATCGCGCTGCAGTATTTGTAGAGCGGCGACATGGCGATGCCGGCCGTGACTCGCTTCATGGCCTCGGTTTCCGTGATGCCCGACGCGATGCTCGGAGTCGGCCCGTTCCAAAAACCGCCGGCGTAAAGGTCCATCTGCCCCAGTTCGCCCCGGTAGGACGTGGGGAGCATGGTGTCGTCGCTGTCGAGGGCGTACATCTGCCACGCGAGGACCAGTTGCTTCTGGTTGGACGCGCAACTGGCGAAGGTCGCCTTGAGCTTGGCTTTGCCCAAGGCCGGCAGGAGCATCGACGCCAGGATCGCGATGATTGCGATCACGACCAGCAGTTCGATCAGTGTGAAGCCCAGCCTCGACGCCTGGAGACGGGGCACTGGGCTGTTCCGGGTCACGGCAGTAGCAGACATAACACGCGTCAGTACGTCACTGGATTCGGATTGGTTTCTGCCGCAACTACGTCCCAAGAGATGCCGGAAGTCAAGTGTTCGTTCGAGAGCCCGGGGAACCCCGGTGCATCTGATGGTTGTTGGTATTCTGTCGCCTCGACGTGGTCAAAATGAGACTTCCCGCGGGAGCACAGGGCGTTCGTTCTCTGGTTGAATCCGCCCGGCCTGCCGAGCGTCAGACCCAAGAATTATCTATGTCTCAATCCTCGTATCTCAGCCGTCGCTCGTTTCTCCGCACCGCAACCGCCACCGCGCTGGCCACGCCCCTGTTGCTGCCCGGCCGGATTTGGTCTGCCGAGAGCGGCGCCCAACCCAACAGCCGCATCGTGATGGGCTTCATCGGTGTGGGGACACAAGGCCGCCACCTTCTCAACAGCTTTCTCCCTCACGACACCGTGCAAGTGGTGGCTGTCTGCGACGTCGACACGACGCGCCGCGAGCACCACAAACAGAAGGTCGAGGAATTCTATGCGACCAAGCAGGACAAGACATTTAAGGGATGCGCGGCGTATACGGACTTCCGGGAATTGCTCGAACGCAAAGACATTGATGCCGTGGTGATTGCAACGCCCGACCACTGGCATGCCTATCCGGTCGTCGCCGCCGCGAATGCGGGCAAAGACATCTATTGCGAGAAGCCGCTCTCGCTCACCATCCACGAGGCGCGCGCCATGGCCAACGCGGTCCGCAAGAACGAGCGCGTTTTCCAGACCGGATCGATGCAGCGTTCCGACGGCGCGTTTTGGAAGGGGTGCACGCTGGTGCGCAATGGCAAGATCGGGCGGATCAAGGAAGTCTATGCCAATGTCGGCGGCCCCAGCAAATGGTGCGATCTGCCCGAGGAACCGATGGAACCGGGCCTCGACTGGAATCTGTGGCTCGGCCCGGCGCCCCAACGCCCCTACAACTCCGTCCTCAGCCCGCGCGGCGTCCACACCCACTTCCCGAATTGGCGCGGGTATCGCGAGTATTCCGGGGGCGGCATGACCGACTGGGGCGCCCATCACTTCGATATCGCGCAATGGGGGCTGGGGATGGACGAGAGCGGGCCGGTCGAGATCACGCCTCCGGACGGCAAGGACATCAAGCAACTCAGGTACACTTACGCCAACGGAAGCGTTTTGATTCACGGCGGTTTGAAGGACTACAACTTCGGCGTGGTTTTCGTGGGGACCGAAGGCAAGGTCTGCGTCGATCGCGGCCGATTCAAGGCCGAGCCGGAATCGCTCGAGAAGGAGGATTTCGACGCCCTGCCTGTCCAGCTCTACAAGAGCAACAATCACTACAAGGACTTCGTCGATTGCATTCGGACGCGGAAGAGACCGATCTGCGATGTCGAGGTCGGTGCTCGTTCGGTCACCGTCTGTCACTTGGGCAACCTGGCTTACTGGAACAAACGGGCGCTCAAATGGGATCCCAAGACCGAACAGTTCATCGGCGACTCGGAAGCCAATACGTGGCGTGACTATGAGGAACGCGGCCCTTGGAAGGTGTAGGGACGTTGGTTGATGGTTGAGCGTTCAGCGTTGAATGTGCACCCCCCATGAACCGGCGAGTTGAGGGTTGAGAGTTGAGAGTTGAACGTTGAACGTTGAACGTTGAACTTTGAACGTTGAACGTTGAACTTTGAACGTTGAACTTTGAACGTTGAACTTTGAACGTTGAACGTTGAACGTTTCAGGTTCATGGGTGCAAGGCGGATTCAGCCGTTGAATGTGAAAGTCTCGGATGAATCACTTGTGCCATCCTGGCACACCACATCAAATGAAAACGGGCTTCGCAGCGACACCGCCTTTGTCGGGACCTTTGTCGACCGCCACGCCGCCTGACGGCGAGGATATCGACGACGGCAGCGACAAAGACCGCCAAGGGGATGTCTGTTCCCGGGGTAGCAGACCAGCAAACGCACACTCCCGTCCGCACGACGGCGCGCCGGTCGCAAGGAATCCCGGCAGACTCCGGTCGGCGGGCCGTCTTTTCCTCGAGGCGCTGACCCGCGCGACAGGGAGAAGGCCGACGACGCAGCGACCGCACCCCGCCGGGCTGGTCTTTTGGTTTGTCTTTCTGCTTTGCCTGGTGCCCGCAAGTCGTCCCGCCGACTACTCGGCCTGGAAGAACGGTCCTTCCGCCTCGCCGGATTACTTTCCCATCGCCGTGTGGCTGCAGTCTCCCGCTCGAGCCGCCCAGTACCGCGCCGCCGGCATCAACACGTACGTCGGCCTGTGGCGGGGGCCGACCGAGGAACAGTTGGCGGCGTTGCGCGCGGCGGACATGAAGGTCATCTGCGACCAGAACGCCGTGGGACGGCGTCACCTCGACGATCCGACCATCATCGGCTGGATGCACGGTGACGAACCGGACAATGCCCAATCGCTCGGCGAGGGCAAGGGCTACGGCCCGCCCATCCCGCCTGAGAAGATCGTCGAGGACTACGAGCGCATCCGGGCGGTTGATCCGACCCGGCCCGTCCTGCTGAATCTGGGCCAAGGTGTGGCCTGGGATGGATGGCACGGACGCGGCGTCCGGACCAATCACCCGGAGGATTACCCACAGTACGTCAAGGGCGGGGATATCGTGTCGTTCGACATCTACCCCGTGGTGCACGATCGTCCGGCGGTCACTGGCAAACTGTGGTATGTCGCCCGGGGCGTCGAGCGGCTCGTGTCGTGGACGGAGGGGCGCCGGATTGTGTGGAATTGCCTCGAATGCACCCGGATTTCGCATCCGACCGCCAAGCCCACGCCCCAGCATGTCCGGGCCGAGGCCTGGATGTCGCTGATTCACGGGTCGCAGGGCCTGATCTATTTCGTGCACGAGTGGGAGCCCAAGTTCAATGAAGCGGCCCTGCTCAGCGACCCGGAGATGCTCG
>DAOOQY010000582.1:0-3779 GCA_035389025.1 Verrucomicrobiota bacterium | reverse complement strand
CCCATTGGAATACACCTTGAGCGAGGCGACATCGAGAGCTGTCGAGCCGTCTTTGATGACGGCCTGGATTCCCGAGGAAGCGCTGACGTTGATGGCGTTGGGCAGAGGCGAAATGGCATAGACGGATGGTCCCGTGACCGCCGCGCCGGCCTTGAGGGCCCGATAGGACGGAGTGGCGCCCCAGTCGTTCAGATGCACTCGGGTTGCCGCGGAGGTGTCGGCGGGATCGGCCGTATACCAATTGAGCGAGTAGCCGCCGCCGCCTTGTTCGTAGATCACACGGAACGCATACACCCCCGCCTTTGTGATCGTGAAGGTGGCCACTTTGTCGGCTGTGCTTGGGTCTTCGACCAGGACCAGCTCGATGAGGCGGTCAAACACGTTGCCCACAGTCAACTTGGCGCCGTCGTCACCCGTGATCACCATCGCGTAGGTTCCGGGCTGGTACTCGATGTAGGTAATCGCTTCGAGCGCAATGTTGATGGTGGTATTCTCGATTCCGGGAATGCCGGGAAACCACCCGGCTGAATAGGCGATTGTCGCCGTCTCATCGTAGGTGCCGTCGGCGTTGAAAACGAACTGGCCCATCCCCCAGAAGTCGGTGAGATCGGCAATGTTCTCATAGGGCAGGCCCGTGGCGGGATTGATCAGGAAGCCGCCAATCTGGTTTTCGGCGCGGGCGATCGTGTTCCCGAGTTCCGCGCCCGCGGCTTGGAACACGCGGACGACAAAGCCCGGCTTCTCGGTGTCAACTGAGTTCAGAGGCAGCGCGAGTGACTCAGGAACCACTGTCTGAGCCTGAACCCATGCGATGCCCATGCTCGCCATGGCGCCGAGGCCAATGGCTGATAGAAACCTGCGATACATTTTGAATTTCATCTGGTTATTGTTGAAGAGGTATTGCTATCTGCGCCTCGCATGGTGCCAAGCGATGCTGCCAGACGCCACACTTTTCTTGGAAACCCTCGAACAGCCGGCGCATCTGGTTGTCGCCGATGTTCTGTCGCCCGGTGGGGACTGCCTGCCGCCTGCCTGTGCCGGCACGCCAGAGGCGGCCTGACTGACGGGGATGGGAAGGCGAGCGGTCGCCCGAGCGATGCGCCGGTCCCGTCCGCCATCTGCCCCTCACCGCCAGTCGCGCCAGACCTCGTTGGCGGCTCGGCGCAGAGTCTCGGCCGTCCACCCAGTTTGATCCGGCCGCGGCGCCGAACTGCCGGGACATGCGACGAGGAAGACGAGTTCGAGCCGTCCGTTGGGCGGCAGCGCCAGTTCGTATTCGATGAGTCCAGCCGAATGGAGCGACTGGTCAGTGTCGCCGCCCACGTCGACGTGCCGCAGCGCCTGGGCGTTGCTTTGCCCCGCGATCACGCGATCGAGCGCCGGCGGCGGTCCTTCCGGGAATATCCAGATGACGTTGAGGATCGGGTTGAGGTCGGGCGCGCCGGCCTTGGGAAGAACGGCAAGATCGAGACAGCCGTCTCGGTTGGCGTCCTTGGCGGCGAAGAGCACCGCCCCGGGCTGGTGCTGGCCCCAGCGCGCAACGGGATCGATTTCCTGCGGCGCCGCGCCCTCGAGTCGGCAGACGACGGGCCGTTGACCGGCATGGGACCAGTGGCTTTCACAGAATCCCAGGACGACGTTGAAGGCGGCCCCGGGGGCAACGGTGAAGCGGTACTCGATCGGCACGCCTCCCAGACCGGCGCGGATATTCCGAAAGGCCGGGCCGCATGAGCCCTCCGGCCTTGCCCAGCCCGGCAGGGAAACCGCATCGTCTCGATAGCCCCACTCCCGGGTTTCCTGGGTGACTCGAGGCGTGGCGGGCAAGGCGAGGATCGGACGGCCGCCTTGCAGGACGGTTTTCGCTCCGACGCGCACATTCGCTGGCAAATCGAGAGCGATCTTACAGGCACTCGCGTGTCCGCTGGTCTCCCCGACGGCCACGGTCAACACGTCGAGGCCACTGGGCCAGACCGGCGCCCGGTATGCGGTGAGGGCACAGGCGATCGAGCCCAGGCGTTGGCGGGCTTGGGCCGCCGGAATCCGGCGGTCGAGTTTGACCTCGGTCACCGCGACCCCCTGGTCCGGGGCGAGGCCTTCGCCGGTCAAGCGGATTCCGACTGCGCCCCAGTCCTCGACGAGCCGCCCCTGGTCGTCCATGCGGGACGGGGGCAGGCCTGGAGAATGCAGAGCGACGTCGGCCAGCGCCCCGGACGACAGGAGCAGCGCGAGCCAGAGTCGGACGCCGAGCGCGTTGGCTGAGCGAGGGGTGAAGGCCGGATCGGAGTTGTGGGCTCCCTGGCAGTTGTGCCGGGCGAGAATTGTGTTCATGGTTTGCTCAGGCTGTCGCAGGGGCGCCGTGCTCGGGCGAGTGCACCACACCGATCCCCATCAACTGGCAGAATCCTTCAACCACACGGCGGTGATCGCCCAAGGTGACCACCTGGTGAAAGCCGAGCACATCGCGCGCGTCCTCGACTCGATCCATGCGAATCTCGATCGATGTGCGGCATCCGCCCGCGGGCGGCGTGTCGACATTGCTGACGACGCGACCGGTATCGATGATCAGTTCGTTGGTGTTGCTGAAGCGGATGAGGCTGGTGGGGGCGCCGACGGGCCAGAGCACCTGGACCGCCACGCCGAGGGACGACTCGGAGTGGTCGCGAAGGATGTAGGGCGCCTGGGGCTTGGTGAAGCCGTTCAGGCGGGTGCCCGAAGTGCAATGGGCTGCGATCAGGAGGTTCTTCGCCGTCTCGGCCACCGGATCGTTCATGTAGCCGGGACGGTCCAACAGGTAACTGGTCAGCATCAGCGACGTCGCCCCGTGCAGGTCGGCTTCGCATCCGGCGGTGATCCCTTCGTCCTGGAGCAGTGTCCAGGCCGCGCACGGGGGCGTGGGCACGAGTTTCGCGCCGACCATTCCCAGACAATCCATCGACAACGCATGGGCCTGTTCGTCCGCAAGCAACCGCTTGGCGGTGGTGTAGGCGCGCGCGGCATTGAGACAATCCTGCCAGTCTGGCTCGACCACTTTCTTGGCCCGGCGACGGAGGGCGGACGCCACATCTTTGACCTCCTCGTTCACCGGCATCTTGTCGAAGAGTTGATTGAAGGTGTCGCGCGGTATGGCGCGGACCTTGACGCCCAGGCGGTCGAGGACAGTCTCGTTGCGCTTGTCGCCGTGAATCCAGAGGATTCGGCTCTCCTCGAACATCCGCTTGGCGCGGATCATCCGCAGACCGTCCTCGACGGCCGACCAGTCGAGGGACGAGATGAGATGGACGCCGGGGCGGCGCGAGATGCCGGCCACATGGCCGGTGAACGAAGTGCCGATGGGAGCGAAGATCAGGAGGGGGCAGCGCGCGTTCCTGGCCAGGCGTTCCGTCCATCCCCAACATTCCATGTGCTGGAGGATCACCAGCAGAGCGTCGGGTTGGCGTTCGTGGACGCCCTGGGTGAGCGAGGCCACACCGGCGTCGGACTGGATCGGCGCCGCCTCTTCGTACAAGTCGATCCCCAGCCGCTGGCACGACTCGCGCAGGCACCCTCTGTATTCGGCCTGGTGCCTGTCCAAGTCATAGGTGGTGCCCGGCCAACCGAGCCAGTAGGGACGCGGCATTTCGAGGACCGCGGCATCGATTCGGACTTTGGGCCTGGGCCGCAGAGTGGCGGGATTGACGAAATCGGGGGCCGGCCTCCGCTGCTTGGCCAGGGCAGGCATGAGCTGGCTGCTGAAACCGAGCCCGGCGGCGGCCATGCCGACCAGGTTCAGACAGCGTCGG
>DAOOQY010000581.1:0-3780 GCA_035389025.1 Verrucomicrobiota bacterium | reverse complement strand
TGCTTGAGCAAATCGGACGTTTCAGCGGCGTTGGTGGCTCGGCCGACGACGAACTCCACGTTTCCCAGCTTCCGCTCGACTTCCGTCAATCGCCGGGTCAGCGCGCTCGCCTCCGCTTCAGACAGGCTCCAGCTCCGGTCCGGCGCCTTGCCGGCGACGATGACACCGATGCGGACCTTGCCAGGTGTGGCGGGAGGGAAAGGGGAGGATTGGGCGGGTGCGGGAGCGGTTTGAGCAAGCAGTGAGCTTGAGGCCAGGGCCGCGCCTCCCAAGGCCGTGGCACCGAGAAACTGGCGGCGGTTACAGAGCGTGCACATAGTCTGTTCCTCTTGATGCAGAGTGCGAATCTGAAACGCAAAGGCGCGATGACGCAATGACGCAAAGGAGGGGGTGGGGATCAAAGGTGGTGCTGGTCTTTCGTCGCGTTCGCGTTTTCGGGCTTCTCAAACATTTTCGGAGTCGCTATCAGTCCGTCATAGGGGTCAAACCATAGTCTTGGCCCGGTCTGGATCGACATTTTGTTTCATGTTGGCCCCAGTGGTGCAGTTTCGCAGCCGGGGAACTCCACTCCCGGCTTGCGTGGCATCGGCCCGAGGTCTCGATCCACCCAACATGGGCCGGAACTATGGTTTGACCCCTGCCTCAGATTCATCTCATCTAATCGTGAGAATCCGGGCCACAACTACTTGACCGGGAGGGCCTGCTGTCGCGGGACGTTTCGCGGGTTTCTTCGTTTGCAGGGGTATATGGGCAAGATATTCTACAGCAAACTCCAGCGGCTCCACCCGCGAACGTCACACCCCAGTTCCAAGGCGATCTGGTTGGCCGGGGTCCTCCTGGCCAGCCCTTCGGTTTGGGGCGAAGTGGTCCTCTACGAAACCGGTTTCGAGGCCCCCGGGTTCATCGCCGGTGAACGACTCGCCGGCCAGCAAGACTGGACGGCCTACATGGACGAGAACATCCAGGCCGCGACGGTGACGACCGAGGCCGCGCGCGGGGGCACCCAATCGGCGAAGGTCGATGGCGCGGCGATGAACCCCTATCGCGAGCGCGACTACTACGATGGGTTTTACTATCGAGCCGTCCCTTTTGATCCGATCTCGTCCGGCCTGCCGATCATCGAGTTCAGCGTCGACGCGCTCTATGTGCCGAACGGGGGTGGGATCGACGCGCGCGCCCAGGTCGAGCTCTACGACAGCAACGGCGCGTCCATCGGAGCATTCTCAGTGGAGGCCGGGGGGACGGTGCTCGGCTGGGGCGGGGATGGGATGCTTCTCGACACCACGTGTGACATTCGTGAGTGGAATACGTTCGGCTCCCTCATCAACTACGCGGACCGGACCATCGACTTCCGACTCAACGGCGTCTCGTTCGGCACGGCGCCGCTCGATCCGACGGTGCTGGACTTTTACGAAGCGGATTTGACGCTGGTGCACAATCTCGAGCCGAGCGACCAGGTCGTGTACTACGACAACTACCGGCTGAGCGCCCGCGCTGTCCCCGAGCCTTCGTGCCTGGCGCTTGGCCTGCTCGGCTTCGGGCTGCTGGCTCTGAAGCGTGGCCGCGTTTCCCGACAACTCGACGTGCCAATCAGGTAATCGACCCGCTGCAAACGTTCCACTTCGAGTGGGATCCTGGCTCTGAGGGCGGCTACAATGCCGACTTGTATGTGACTCCGGCACACAACAGCGGCTTTGCCGCGCTGAGAAATATGCGGGTCAGGCTACCGCGGTTGCTGCTGGGTGAGGCAATGGAGCGAGCCGAACCCGAGGACCAGATCGACGGCGTGGATGCCGACCACGGGACGGTCGGTGAACAGGTCGGCCAGGATGCCCAGCGCGATCCGGTCATTGGGGTCGTTGAAGGTCGGCACCAGGACCGCGGCATTGGCAATATAGAAATTGGCGTAGCTGGCCGGGAGGCGGTCCTTTTCGAAAAAGAGCGGGGCTGGCATGGGAAGAGGCACCACGTCGGGCTTCGAGCCGTCTTCGAGCCGGACATCGCGGATGCGTTCCCAGTTCTCGGCCAGGGGCCGGTAGTTGATGTCGCGGCGATTGGGCTCGCGGATCAAGACCACTGTGTGCGGGTTCACGAAGCGGCAGATGTCATCGATATGGCCGTGGGTGTCGTCGCCCACGGGGCCGGCGGCCAGCCAGCCGAAGTTGGTGACGCCCAGATAGCGTTTGAGGGTGGACTCGATTTCCGAGCGGCCGAGTCCGGGGTTGCGGACCTGGACGGTGGGGTGGAGGTAACATTCGTCGGTTGTGAGGAGGGTGCCGCGCCCATTGGCCTCGATGCCGCCGCCCTCGATCACGAAATTGCGTCCGTCGTGTTCGGCGTTGAAGAGGCGCTTGCGGAGGAGTTTGGCGGCGGTGTCAGGCACGCGACGGTCTTTATGCCAGTCGTCGTACTTGGCCCAGGCGTTGAAATGGAAATGGACGATTGCGGTCTCGCGACGGGGACGCTGGCGCCGGACGAAGATGGGGCCGCTGTCGCGGGTCCAGCCCCGGTTGGTTGGGTGCATGACGAACTCGACCTGGCGCATGTCGGCGCGGGCGCTCTCGAGGTAGCGCCGCGCCAGGGCCTGTTCGCCGCGGGACCGGACCAGGATGCGCACGATTTCGCCCGGGGCGATCTTGCGCACCATTTCGCCATAGACCCAGCGGATGGTGTCGAGTTTGCCCGGCCAGTCGGTTGGATGATACGGCCAGCCGAGCCAGGTTGCCTCGTGCGGTTCCCACTCGGCCGGCATCGCAAAGCCCAACGCCGCGGGGGACGGATTCTCGGACAAAGGTTGTTTTGGCATCGTCACGCGGCCTCATGATAGGGGCGCCGGCCAGGATGTCCAAGAATCAAACGGAGCCTTCTCCGCGGCCAATTCACGGCTGCGCGAGTTCTTGCGGGAGAATTCTTCTGCGGGAGAATTCTTCTTGATTCCAGGCAAGGCAGGAGGCAGCGTTCAAGTGAACCCAAAAAGAAGAATCCCTATGAAAGCTTCAGTCCTATTCCATTCAACCATTATGGCATTGGGCCTGTTTTCCGCGTCCGTTGCGGCGGGGACGTGGAGTTTCACCAACTTGACCGGTGACGACTTCGAAACGGGCATCGATCCGTCCAAGACGTACACCCATCTGGTCGATTTCGGCCCCGACGCGACGGCGACCGCGATCAACGGAGTTCAGTTCACGGCGAAGGGTCGGACGGGGGTCAACTACAGCCTTGCGGGGGTGGATGGCGATTTCGTGAACAACGCGAATGCCCTTGCCAGCGGTGCGACCGGGCTCGGGGATTTACTGACCGATTTCTACTATGGCGAGCCCACCCCGCCTGGAGTTCAGACCCTGACGCTCACCGGCTTGAGGGAGGCCCACACGTATCGGCTGACGTTTTTTGTGAGCAGTTGGGGCGGCGCCGACATCGACATCACCGCGAGCGACGATCCGGGCGTCACTTATCGCATCTCCCGCGACGGACTTCGGTGGTCGCCCGACCCCGCCGACCTGAGCTACCTGGAAAGCACGGGCGCCGGCTCGCCGGGCGCGGCGATCAGCTACGACTATGTGGCGCCTGCCGATGGCACGTTCGTGATGGTGCTGAACACGACGAGCGAGGGCAACTCGTTCCACCATTACGGTTTCGTCAACGAGCTTGTCGGAATCCCGGGTGACAGCGACGCGGACGGCATACCCGACATTTACGAGGAGGCCAACGGGCTGAACCCCCTTCTTGATGACGCCGAGGGGGACCTCGACAAGGACGGGCTGACCAACCTCGAGGAAT